>NZ_DJDV01000050.1:0-9587 GCF_002431195.1 Sphingobium sp. UBA5915
GGAAAACCCGGGACGCTTCACAGCTTCGCAATAGGCGATTGTGTCCGCCTGTTCATATAAGATGGCAGAAATTGCGCGATGCAATTCACCCTGTTGCTGTCCACTGTCACTGTACCTAAATCGATTTTTGTTGAGACATCGAAATGAGGGAACAGGATGCCATTTGCGCTTAGCGTCGCACAGCCAGACGGGACAACGCTTGAGATTGGCGTGGACAATGGGGAGGTCTTGTTCCTCTTGGGAGCCAATGGGACTGGCAAATCCAGCTTAATGCAACGTTTTTACAGCCAAAATCATGAGAGCGCCAAGCGCATATCCGCTCATAGACAGACTTGGCTGGCCTCCAATGACCTTGCAATGTCCCCAATGGAGCGCCGGAATACCGAGCGAAACATCCGTAACACAGATAACAATATCAACGCGCGTTATCGTGAGGAATATGCACAACAACGATCCAGCATCGCCCTATATGATCTTGTGGACGCTGAAAACGTCCGGGCGCGGGGTATAGCTGGAGCCGTCGATGAAGATAATATCACCCTCGCCAAGCAACTAGCGCAACACGACGCTCCCTTGAAGACAATAAATTCTTTACTGCGCGTTTCCAATATTCCGATCGAGATCTGGGTTGAAGCTAATGAGCAAGTACGCGCCCGTAAAAATGCCGGAGAACCATACGGTATTGCGGAATTGTCTGATGGCGAGCGGAACGCACTTATTATCGCTGCGACCGTCCTCACGGCGAATAAAGGGTCCATCTTCCTAATCGACGAACCAGAGCGGCACTTACATCGGTCTATCATCTCGCCATTGCTAACCGCATTGTTTGCCGAAAGAGCAGACTGTGCGTTTGTGGTCTCGACCCACGACTTATTGCTGCCGCTCGATAATCCTGCTGCGCGCAACTTGCTGGTTAGATCATGCCAATACCAAGCACAGGGTGTTGTCTCATGGGATGCCGACCTGCTGCCTGTCGAAGCACCAATTGATGATCGCCTCAAAGAAGATATCATCGGCGCTCGCCGCCGCATCCTCTATGTCGAGGGCAATGAGAGCAGTCTGGACAGACCGCTTTATGGTTTGATTTTCCCAGACATATCGGTGGTTCCAAAAGAGAGCTGCCGAGCGGTAGAACTAGCCGTGCGCGGCATCCGAGGGGCACAAGAACTTCATTGGTTGGAAGCATGGGGCTTAGTCGATGGTGATAGTCGAAGCGCAGAGGCCAGCGAAAAGCTCAGACAAGAAGGAATTTTCGCTTTGCCTTTCCATTCGGTCGAAGCGCTATATTACCACCCTGACGTCTTGAAGCCCGTTGCATTAAGGGCGGCCGCACTCACCGGTGGCGACGGTGAGAAAACTTTCCAAGACGCCATCGATGCAGCATTAACCAGCCTGACGGCAAATCACGTTTCCCATCTCTCTGTTCGGGCTGCTGAAAAATCGGTTCGCGAACGCATTTTTGCCTCACTGCCTACCCGCCAAGATATTGAGGGAGGTATTAGTATCAACATCAACGTGGACGTGAGCGCCACGTTTTCTGCGGAAGAGGCCCGCCTCCGTGATGCCATTGCTGAACGAGATTTCGTAAAAATCCTCTCGCTATACCCGGTACGGGAGACAGCAATGCTTGGCATCCTTGCGACCAAGCTCGGCTTCCGAGGGCGCTCTGACTACGAAAAGGCTGTCCGCAAGCTTCTTGTTGACGACGCTTCAGCCCTTACCTCAGTACGCGGCCTTCTGGATGATCTACCTGAAACGATCAACGCCACTGGCGTTTGATGGCGCTGCCCGCCGCTCCCAGCGGCGTTCGTTTTATCCGCCGAATCATGATGCCAAAGCGCCTGCCGCTGGGCGTCCACCACGCTCCCCACTTCCGCTCCACGCTTCACCCACTGGGAACCCACAGGATCAAGCCAAAGGCACATAAACCAGGCAATCTCCCGGCCATAAGCCGAAAGGCACTTTCACTAGGTTTTTCAGGAAGTTCCTACTGAAGGACTGGTGCCGCTTACGTGACTCGAACACGTGACCCCATCATTACGAATGATGTGCTCTACCAACTGAGCTAAAGCGGCGATGGCGGGGCAGATAACAGCGGTTGGGCGATTGGACAAGCGGGCAAATCATCCTTTCATCCGCTTTTCTTGCGCTCTCCATTTACCCCCTCTTTACCATCCCCTGCGACAATCGCGGTCCGGCCAAGGCTTTGCGGTAGGACAGGAACCGACTGGATGGACACTCTGCGGGGACAGGACGTCGCCCATGATCAGGATGATTTCGACGATGGCGACGACGCCGCGATCGAAAGCCCGCCCGCTGTCGGATCGGATGAGCGCCGGATGCAGGTGCGGGCCTATAATTACTGGGCATCGCTGCTGGGCGACCGCGCGCTGCCCTCGATCGAGGATCTGGCGCCGGACCAGCTTGAGGATTTCGGGCCTTACAGCGTGCTGCTGGATTTCAGCACGGGCCTGGAAAACCCCGCCATCGTCTATCTGGGCTCAGCGCTGCGCCAGGAATGTGCGATCGAAGGCACCATCGACTATATCCAGGATGTGCCTGCCCGGTCCTTGCTCTCTCGGCTGACCGACCATTATCTCCAGATCATCGCCAACGCCGCCCCGATCGGCTTCGAAGCGGAATTCATCAACCAGCGCGACGCCGAAATCCTTTATCGCGGCATTTTGATGCCTTTCTCGTCTGACGGTGACACAATCGACTTTGTGTTCGGCGTCATCAACTGGAAGGAAACCGTCAGCAGTGACATGCTGCACGGGCTGGAGCGGGAAGTGGGCGATGCGTTGCGGAGCGCTCCAACGCCGCGGGCCGCAACGCCGATCTGGGCCGATGGTCCCGCAAGCGATGCGATGGCCACGGCCCCCGATGAAATTGACGAAGATACGCTCGACCTGGCCGGCATGGAATGTCCGGCCGACGATGCCTCCCTGGCCGACTGGCTCGCCCTCGCCCGCGACGGCGCGGCTCGTGTGCGCATCAGCGAAGCACGCAGTCATGCCGCGCTCTACCGCGCCGTCAGCCTTTGCTATGATTTCGCCCTGGTCGCCCGCGCCCGGCCCGACGACTATGCAGAACTGCTTGCCGACTATGGCGTCAAGGCGCAGGCGCGCAGCCCGATGACGGCGGTCATCAAGCTCGTCTTCGGCGCCACCTATGACAAGACACGCATCACCGAATATGCGACAGCGCTGGAGCATGCGCTGGGCAACGGACTGGGCGTCGGGATGCTGGCGGACTATCTGACGGCCTATGTCGGCGGCCTTAAGGCCGTGGTGCGCGACGAGCGCGCCAAGCGACGCGCCGCCTCGCCCATGCGTCCCGATCGTCGCCAGACCGCGCGCGATGTCATCAAGTCGGCTGCGGCGCTGGACCCTGTTGCGGTCAGTACCGATCCGGATGGGTTGGCCGTTGTTGTCGCCCGCCGCGAAGAAGACGGCAGCTTGTCGATCGTCGCCGCGCTACCGGAAGGTTCGGATCTTGGCCAGCGGGTCATCGTCGCCGCATCGCGTTGACAGCTCACATCGACGCACGCCAGGCCCCGCCTCTCGACATCGTAACTTAGTCACGTAATAGAGGCCGAGCATCGCACGGCGCCAGTTGGTGCCGCATGCTGCGCTGCATCATATTATTTCACAATTCCGAAATTTTATTTCGTTCGATACTTGAGCGTTTTTGCCGTGCAGCGCATATAGGCGATCCCGAGCCGAGGAGTCGCATGGCGGCCATCCAGCGCCTCCTCCGTTCAGACTAGAGCGGGTGAAGACCGCTGTTGAGAGGTGAGCGAATGACGGCGCTGGTGGAAGCGAAGAATAAGGACGTTGACCAGAACATCCTGGAGGCGTTGCAAGGCGCGCTGAGCAAGGGCGCGCTCCCGGGTGAAAGCGAGGGATTGGATCAGGCGGCGCTCGCTGCGGCTGGGGCCTTCCTGGGCCGCGTCGCCAACGGACGGCGGCCCGGTGAGCCGGCAATCGTCATCGAAACCCTGGGCGAAGGTGCGACCGGCCGGTTCATGAGGCTGGCCATCATCAATGATGACATGCCTTTCCTGGTGGACTCCATCGCCAACGCGCTTGCCGCCGCCGACATCACCATCCATCGCCTGCTTCATCCCATCCTCTCGGTCGAGCGCGATGCCGGCGGTGCTCTGACCGCCATATTGGACGATGATGCGCCGGGCGCCCGGCGCGAATCCATGATTTACATCGAAGCGGATCGGGCGGATGCGAAGGCGCGCCGGGCGCTGGAGAAAGCGCTTACGGAAACATTGGCGGACGTGCGCGCGGCCGTTGCGGACTGGGCGCAAATGCAAGCCGCCATGTCGGCCGACGCGGACGCGGTCGCCGATGAGGAGGGCGCGGCGCTGCTGCGCTGGTTCCTTGCCCGCCACTTTACCCAGACCGGGCATGAGGTCGTTGCACGTGACGGCAGCAGCAACGCTGCACTGGGCATATGCACCCGCCACGACCGCGCCCTGGTTGCGCCAGCGTCACTGGACGCCGCCTTTTCCTGGTTTGAGGAAGGCAAGCGCACGCCACTGATCATCAAGTCCAGCCGGCTTTCGCGTGTGCATCGGCACGTGCTGCTGGATCTCGTCATCGTGCCCGTACGTTCCGGCAAGGACGTAACCGCGCTGTCCATTCATGCGGGCATGTGGACCAGTTCTGGCCTTGCCGCGACGCCAGACAAAGTGCCGCTGCTGCGCTCGGCACTTTCGACGCTGATGGATAAATTCGGCTTCGAGCCGATGAGCCATGCAGGCAAAACGCTTGCCCACGCGCTGACGGCTCTGCCCCACGACATCACCATCGGTTTTGATCGCGACACGCTGGAGCGGCTGGCCCTGACGTTCATGTCGCTGACGGATCGCCCGCGGCCCAAGCTGGCGCTCGCGACCAGTGCGCTGGCGCGCCATCTCTATGCCTTCGTCTGGCTGCCGCGCGATGAATTGTCGACCGCGCGCCGCGTCGCCATTCAGAACATGCTGGCCAGCGCCGCCAATGGTCCGGTGCTCAGCTGGTCGATTGCGCTTGAAGAGGGCGGCTTGGCGTTGCTGCGCATCACGCTCGACCTACGTGATGGCGGCACCGTCCCGGACGCACCGACACTCGATCATCAATTGCAGCAGATGGTGCGCGGATGGGTGCCCGCCGTCGAGGAATCGCTGGCGCTAACCGAAGAACCCGGCCGCGCCGCCGCGATGGCGCAGCGTTATGCCGCCGGCTTCCCGCTGGCCTATCGCAATGGCGCCGGTCCGGCCGAGGCGGCGGTCGACATTCGGCTGATTCATGGTCTTTCCGGACCTGGCGACAAATCCATCCGCGTCTACCGCAATCCGGAAGACTGCGCCGAGCGGCTACGTCTCAAACTCTACAGCCACGATACGACGGCCCTGTCCGAAGTCGTGCCCGCGTTCGAGAATTTCGGGTTCCGCGTCATTGAAGAAATGACCACGCCTATCGACAGCGGCGCACTTGGCCATGTTCAGCGCTTTGTGCTGGAATTGCCCTCGGGCGGCGACGCGCAACTGGTGGTCGATCGCGCCGAAATCGTGACTGAGGCTATCGCCCAGGTGCTGGAAGGGCGTGCAGAAAACGACCGTTTCAACGAACTGATCGTCACAGCCGGCCTGTCACCCCGATCGGTCGTGCTGTTCCGCGCGCTCTATCGCTATCTGCGTCAGACCGGAGTCGCCTATGGTATGGCGACCTTCGCGGAAACGCTGCGTCGGGCGCGCGATGTCACGATGAACCTCGTAGCCCTGTTCGAAGCGCTCCATGATCCCGCAGCACAGGCGGATTCCGATGATCGCATCGCCGCAGCCAACGCCGCCATCGACGCGGGGCTGGAGCAAGTGACGGCGATTGATGAAGACCGGGTCCTGCGCCTGCTGCGCGCTGTCATCGGCGCGACGTTGCGCACCAATTTCTACGGGTCGGCCGCTTCCGAAGCGCTGGCATTCAAGCTCGACAGCGCGCAGATTCCCGGCTTGCCCGCTCCCCTGCCCTGGCGCGAAATCTGGGTTTACAGCCCGCGCGTCGAGGGCATCCACCTGCGCGCCGGCCCGGTTGCGCGCGGTGGCCTGCGCTGGTCCGATCGGCGCGATGATTTCCGCACGGAAATCCTGGGCCTGATGAAGGCGCAGCGCGTCAAGAATGCCGTGATCGTGCCAACGGGGGCCAAGGGCGGATTCTATCCCAAGCAGCTGCCCAATCCCCAGGCCGATCGCGACGCGTGGCTCGCCGAAGGCACCGAAAGCTATCGCATCTTCATCCGCGCCTTGCTGTCGGTCACCGACAATATCGTCAAGGGAGAGGTCAAGCATCCCGCCCAGGTGGTGGTGCGGGACGGAAATGACCCCTATTTCGTGGTCGCCGCTGATAAGGGCACCGCGACCTTCAGCGACGTCGCCAACGCCATCGCGCAGGATCGGGACTTCTGGCTGGGCGACGCTTTCGCCAGCGGCGGCTCCAATGGGTACGACCACAAGGCGATGGGCATCACGGCCCGTGGCGCATGGATTTCCGTGCAGCGCCATTTTGCCGAAATGGGCATCGATGTTCAAAACGAACCGGTCAGCGTGGTCGGTTGCGGCGATATGTCGGGCGACGTGTTCGGCAATGGTATGTTGCTGAGCAAGGCGATCAAGCTGGTCGCTGCCTTTGACCATCGCCACATCTTCTTCGATCCCACGCCCGATCCCGAGCGCAGCTGGGAGGAGCGCAACCGGATGTTCCAGCTTCCCCGGTCCAGTTGGGAAGATTATGACAAGTCCCTGATCTCCAAGGGTGGCGGCGTATTTTCGCGCAGCCTCAAGCGCATTGCCCTCACCCCGGAGATGCAGGCCATTCTCGACGTCACGGACACGGAAATGGAGCCGTCCGCGCTCATCTCCGCGATCTTGAAAGCGCCGGCCGACCTGCTCTGGTTTGGCGGCATTGGCACCTATGTGAAATCGAGTACGCAAAGCCACAGCGACGTGGGCGATCCGGCCAATGATCGCCTGCGCATCAACGCAGAGGAACTGCGGGTCCGCGTAATCGGCGAAGGCGCCAATCTCGGCGTCACCCAGGCGGGACGCATCGCCTTCTCGCTCAGGAGCGGGCGCATCAATACCGACTTCATCGACAACAGCGCTGGCGTCGATTGCTCGGATAATGAGGTCAATATCAAGATCGCCCTGAACAAGGAAATGGCGGAAGGCCGCCTTCCCTTTGATGCGCGCAACGCGTTGCTGGAAAGCATGACGGATGCGGTCGCCGACCTGGTTCTGGAGGATAACCGGCTCCAGGCTCTTGGCCTTTCCATCGCCGAAGCGGGCGGTAATGACGATCTTGCCAGCTATGTCCGACTGATCGAAACCTTTGAGGAATCCGGCCGGCTGGACCGCCAGGTCGAAGGGCTTGCCGCCAACGACCAGTTGCTGCGGCGCGGGCAGGATGGTCAGGGGCTTACCCGGCCCGAACTGGCGGTCCTCCTTTCGACCGCGAAACTGTCGTTGCAAGATGCGATCGAACATGGCGATCTGGCCAATGACGACAGCATGATCGACGAACTCATGGCCGCTTTCCCCCCGGCCATGCAGGAAAAGGAAGCCGACGCCATCGCCGCGCACGCACTGCGCAAGGAGATTATCGCGACCAAGGTCGCGAACCGCATCATCAACCGCCTGGGCCTCATCCATCCGTTCGAACTGGCCGAAGAAGAAGGTTGCTCACTTGCGGATCTGGCCAATGCCTTCCTGATCGCCGAACGCCTATACGGCATTCGTGATCTCTGGGCCGATATCGACAGCGCAGACATGGGTGAGGACGCACGGCTGGGTCTGTTTGCGACCATTGCCAGCGGGATGCGCGCCCAGATCGCGGATATCCTGCGTGCCCTCCCGACGGGAACCTTGCCGGCGCAGGGTCATGCACGGTTGGCGCCTGGCGTGCAAAAACTGGCCGAACAGGTCGATGAGCTGCTGACCAGTGAGGCGCAGCGTCGCACCGCTAGTGTCTCCGACCGGCTGCTTGGACTGGGCGCGCCCGAACCTCTGGCACGGCGCGCGGCGGGTTTGTTCAAGCTGGACGGCGCGGTCGGCATTGCGTCTCTGGCGTCACGCATGGACATGAATGAAGTCGCCCTCACCCGCGCCTTCACGCATCTGGGCGAAGCGGTCGGCATCGACTGGGTCCAGTCCACCGCGGCTCGGATGGAGCCGTCCGATCCATGGGAAAGGCTGCTGATTTCCGGCGTCGCGCGCGACATGCAGCAGGTGCGACTGGACTTTCTCGCGCAGACATCCGCCATGGACGTGTCGGACCATGTCGAACAATGGCTGAAAGCCAAGGCAGCCCGCATTCGCCAGTTCCGCAGCCTGGTGCAGCGCGCCAAGGCGGCGGCCAACCCCAATGTGGCGATGTTGGCGGAGATTGCGGGCCAGGCGCGCGGCCTTCTGGGGCGCTGAGGTCCCGAACGCCGGGAGGCAGGCGCGCCTGCCTCCCGGGCCAACCTCCTCAATCTACGGCAGGCGTGGCCATCCCGGACGATGCGCCATTGTCTTTCGGTGTCGGGATGCCCGGCCCATAGACAGGCACGACGGGTTCATCCGGAGCGCGTCCATGCAACGCGTCGATCTCCGCCTGCCGCTGTTTCAGATATAAATCGCGATAGGCGGCATAGGGATCATCGTCCTTGCGCAATTTCTGGATCGTCTCGTCAAATGCTGCGCGTTCGCCTAGTTGATTCAGCACCGTGGCCGGAATGACGTAGGTCGGCTGATTGAACGGCTCGCCGATGGACAAGGGCAGGATCATCTTGTCGACCGTATCCCCCACAATATCCCGCAACGTAGTCGGGCCCACGATCGGCAAATACATATAAGGGCCGGGACCGACACCATAATAGCCCAGCGTATTGGCCAAGCCATTGTTGCGATGGGGCAAATGGAACGGCTTGCGCTTCGCCACGTCAAACAGGCCCAGGAAACCCAGCGTCGAATTGACGCCAAAGCGCCCCGCTGTTTCGGCGGCCTTGCCCGGCTTCAATTGCAGCAGATAGGCGGCAAAGACGATCGGCTCGCCAATGTTGGAAAAGAAGTTGCGCAGCCCTTTGCGCACTGGTCGCGGCAGGCCCTTATTATACGCCTTGGCTACTGGCTCCACGACCGCCTTGTCGACCGATTGCACGGCTTGGAAGCTTTTGGCATTGAGCTTTTCCATCGGATCGCCCGGCGGCGCGCCCTTCTCTCCGGTCACGACGATATCCTGGACCACGTCTTCATCCGCGGGCTGACCCTCTGTCGGCTGGACTGTCGGACCGGCCGGTGCCGGATCGACGGCCATTGGCGCGGTCTGGTCCGCCCGCGACAAAGCGCCCGTCCCTTGCGGATCGGGCTGCTGCGCGGCAGTCCCCATCATCATCATTCCCGCAGCAACGGCCGGTATCAGCATCATAATATTCCCAGAAAGGCACCGCTTCTGTTCGCAAAAGCGCGCCGGTAAGATAGCACCGCAATGCGTGCGCCTATCGTAGCTTTCCGGCATCCGGCGTGTCGGCGCTAGACCGTAAGCGATGTTCTCAGCCCA
>NZ_DJDV01000016.1:0-13417 GCF_002431195.1 Sphingobium sp. UBA5915
AGGCGCTGATCGTCAAGCGGGTTCGCCAGTGGAGCGCGGTCGCGCTGCTCGGGATCGTGTGGGGCGGCTACAACTCGATCGCGGCGTGGCGCGAGACCCACGCCTTCATGATAAACGCCAGCGAGAGCCTCCCCAACTGGGCGTTCTTCATCCAGCGCGGCCGCGTACCCGCGAAGGGCGACTATGTGTTCTTCGCGCCGCCCGAGGGCGAGCTGGTGCGCCGCCACTTCGGACCGGATTCGGGACCGTTCGGCAAGCGCGTGATCGGCGAGGCCGGCGCGCTGGTCGAGCATCGCGGGGAATGGGTCTATGTCGACGGCGTCCGCGTCGCCCACATGAAGCCGCGCTCGCGCTTCGGCGAAGTGCTGACGCCGGGGCCGGTCGGGCGCGTACCCGAGAGCTGCTATTATGTCGGCACCGCGCACCCCGACGGGTTCGACAGCCGCTATGGCGAGATCGGCTTTGCCTGCGCGAAGCAGATCATCGGCACCGGGACACCCATCCTGTGATCCGGCGCGCGGGCCTTTTCGGCGGAACGCTGGGCGTGGCGCTGGTTGCCTCGTCGTCCTGGCCGATCGTGCAGGGCGCGCTCGCAAAGGATCACGGCGTGATGGGCCAGACCTGGGCGATCGCCGAGCCGGATCTGCTGGCGACGATCGACACCAGGCTCAAGACGCTGCAGGCCAATGGCGGCATCGAGCGGATGCAGACCGCGCTGCGTGAGAAGACCGAGGAGCGCGTGCGCAACCCGATCCCCGTCGCCGGCATCGGCGCGGTGCGCGAAAGCCGCAGCTGGACGTTCGACCCGACGATCGTGCTCGATCAGGATATCCAGGACCAGAAGGGCCGGCTCGTCGCGCGCGCGGGGCAGCGCGTCAATCCGCTGTCGTTCGTCGCGATGAAAACCGACCTCGTGTTCATCGACGGCCGCGACGATGCGCAGGTCGACTGGGCGCTGAAGCGGTGGACCGCGCAGAATGCCAAGATCATCTTCGTCGCCGGCTCGCCGTTCAACCGCATGGGCGAGAAGAAGCGCCGCTTCTTCTTCGACCAGCAGGGCAAGCTCACCAGCCATTTCGGGATCGCGCGCGTCCCCGCCGTGGTCGAACCGGCGGGGCAATTGCTCAGGATCAGCGAGATCGAGATGCCGGGAGCGGGCGCATGATGTGGCTCGACATGCTCAGGACGCCTATGGCCGCGCCCGAGACGCCGGCCCTCAAGGCGATGCGGCGCGCGATCCTGTGGTCGGCGATCGCGCTGGCGATCGCCATCTGCGCGTTGCAGCCGCTGCGCGCGGTGCTCGGCGCCGGGGCAGGGGGCGCGCTTGCCGGACTGGTGCTGGCGCTGGTCGTGCTGGTGCCGGTCTATGTGATCGCCAAGAACCGCGCCGATAACGCCTACCTTGACGCGAGCCTCGCGGCGCAGCCGGACGCGGAGGGCGCGGCGTGATCCGCCGCCTGCTCACCCTCCTCGGCATGATCGCCGCGTTCGCGCTGCTGCCGGCGCCGGCGAGCGCGCTCCCGGCCAACTGCACCGGCAAGTTCGTCAACCCGATCACCGACGTCTGCTGGTCTTGCCTGTTCCCGCTGTCGGTGGGCGGCGCGCATATCTGGCCGGGAAGCCGACCCGACACCAAGAACCCGAGCCTGCCGGTCTGTGCGTGCGGTTCACCGATCCCGCGCATCGGCATCTCGATCGGCTTCTGGGAGCCGGCGCGGCTCGTCGATGTGACCACCAAGCCGTGGTGCTTCCCGAACCTGGGCGGGCTTCGCCTCAATCCGGGGCTCGATATCGGGCAGGGGCAGTATACCGGCCCGCTCATCAAGGGCGGTTCGACCCAGGCCAGCGCCAACTGGCAGGCGCATTACTACGTCTATCCCTTGCTCTACTGGATGGAGATCCTGACCGACTTCCTGTGCTTCGAGCAGGCCTCGTTCGACGTAGCCTACATGACCGAGATCGATCCGCTCTGGAACGACGACGTGCTGACCACGCTCATCAATCCCGAGGTCGCCTTGTTCAACAATCCGATCGCGGTCGCCGCCTGCGCGGCTGACTGCGTCGCGGCGAGCGCGAAGCTGCCGATCGACCCGATGTTCTGGTGCTCAGGCTGCAACGGCTCGATGTTTCCGATGAACGGCAACATCGCGGCGCACAATTCGCCGGTCCAGTCGTCGCGTCTCGCGGCCGAGCGACTCCTGTTCAAGATGCACCGGCAAGGGCTGGCCTGGGGCACCGCTGGATCGAAGGCGCTCTGCAACAAGTACGTCATGCCGATCCTTAAGAAGTCGCAATACCGCATCCAGATGACCAATCCGACGCCCACGGTGAGCGGCAAATATGCCTGCTCGCCGATCGGCGCGACGACGCTCCCGCCCGACGCGGGCCGGGCCTTCCCCGTCAAGGGCGAGGACTTCGGCTACCTGCTCTGGCGCAAGCGCAACTGCTGCATGCTGTGAGGACCTGACATGAAGAAGTTCCTCCTTTCCGCGCTCGCTATCGCCTCGGTCGGCACCGGCTGCGCGGTTCTCGCGCAGACCGTCGAGGGGCTCGACCTCGACGCGATCCGCGCGCGATCGGCGAAGTCCGAACAGGACGCGACCGCGCTCGTGAACGAGGTCGAGCGGCGCGGCGACGCGTTCCGCAAGGATGCGCAGACCGTGCAGGCGGTCGCGCTGGAGCAGATGCGCACGATCGACAACGCGAGCCTGCCCAGGGGACCGGCGGGTGCGGTCGACTTCGACGAGATGATCCAGGCCGCCTCGGCCAACCTCAAGGAGAACCAGGGCACCGCGCCGCAGTTCATGGTGTTCGTGTCCACCTCGATGCCCGAACAGGCGCTGAAGCGGATCATTGCTGATACCTCGGCCGCTGGCGGCGTCGTGGTGTTCCGGGGCTTCCCCGGTAACTCGGGGAAGGCGTTCATCGCCGCGCTCTCCAAGGTGGTCGAGAAGGACCAGCAGTTCGCCTCGATCGGGATCGACCCGCGCCTGTTCCGCGCGTTCGATGTGACCGCGGTTCCGACGATGGTGGTCTCGTCGAGCGACTTCACGCCGTGCGACGGCCTCACCTGCAAGACGACGCCGCCTCCGTTCGATCGCATCGAGGGCAACGTCACGGTGCGCTACGCGCTGGAGACGTTCGCGGGCGAGAATGGCCCTGGCGCGCTGGTCGCACGGACCGCGCTCGCCAACCTCGGCCGGAATCCCTGAACCATGCGGGGGGGCCGTATCCTGATCGGTCTTCTGGCGCCGGTCCTGGCAGCGCAGGCGCTCGCCCAGGTCCAGTCGACCCAGCAGGGCCAGCAGGGCGTCGGCGATTTCTACGGCCTGGGCGATTACACCTACTTCAGCGACACGACCCCCAAACCCACCCCGACCCCCACACCCTCATCCGCGCCGGTCGCAAAGACGACGGTGACCAGCGTCGCCGAGCCGAGCGCGGCTCCCGCGCGGACCACCGCCAGCATGGCCCGCACGGTTCAGCCTGCGGCAGCGAGTAATGCGGTCGCGGCCGAGCCGAGCGCGCAGTCGAGCAGTTCGACCTACACCTATCCCAAAGGGGACATGGCGGCGGCACGCGCCGCGGCGAAGGCACTGGCGACCCCGGCACGCCAGGCTTCGGGCGGCATCATCTCCTCGACCGATCTGCCCTCGACCATCCCGGGCTTCAGCAGCGGCACCCAGTCCGGCGAAGCCTATGCCGACGATCCCGACGCGCTGATCGCGGCGGGCGGGTCTGCCGCTGGCGCGAACGAGGCGTGGCAGCTCGTCACCGATCCGGGCCGCAAGGTCGTGACCGTGCCTGCCGGCGATCTCACGCGCGCGCAGGACGTCGAGAAGGACCCGAACAGCTATCTCGCCGGTCAGTCGGTGGGCGGCGCCGACGGTAGCTGCAAGCCGCTGCCTCCCAATGGCACCACCGATTATTACGAGGCGACCTGCAACAAGGGCGCGAAGCTCGAGGAAACCCCGGCGACCTGCACCGGCAGGATGGACCCGGTAATCGTCGATACGCTCAGGTACTTCTATTATGGCGTGCGCGACCAGAACGAAGGCGGCGGGTTCGCGCGCAACAGCGTGATGCAGGCCAAGGTCGGCGCCGGTCTGTGCCGGGTCGAGGCGAGCACGCCGCATATCTGCGATGCGCAGATCGAACTGGGGGCGGGCGGCGGCAACGTCGAGGCCTATCGCAAGTGGTGCAAGAAGCAGTCGTCGATGAATACCACGGCGCAGCTTTACTCCTGCTCGGCCGAAATCCCCCAGGCCGAGATCCCGGCGCACCAGAATTACGCGACCGGCACGGTGTACCTCAGGAAGGAGGGCACGCGCGAGGTCACGCTGACGCGCAATGAGGGAAGCTGTCCGGCGCTGGTGTCCGACACCGCCTGCATCGCGACCGGCCCGGAGGTCTGCACCGAGGGGCCTGAGACGCGGATCATCGACGGTGTGTCGGTCACGGCATCGTGCTGGGCGTGGTCGCGCCCGTTCACCTGTCAGCGCATCACCCAGGCGTCCGATTGCAGCGATCTGGAGAACGGCGGGAAATGCACCTTCCTGCGTGACGAGTGCCTCGACGATCCGCAGTCCGGTCCGTGCCAGGTCACGACGAAGGTCTACAAATGCCCGGTCCCGACGCCGCCTTCGACCGATCCCAAGCAATATATCTGCGGTGATGACGTCTATTGCATCGACGGCGAATGCGAACCGGTCGAGCGCGAGGCGTCGACCGAGTTCAAGGACGCCGTGGTCGGGCTGCACGCGCTGGGCCAGGCCAATGCCGAGTTCGATCCCGATACGCTTACCCTGTTCTCGGGCAAGCGGCAGACCTGCCACAAGCCGGTGTTCGGACTGGTCAACTGCTGCGCGGGCAAGGCCTCGGGCCTCATCACGACCGCTGCCGGCGCGGCCGCGATCGCGGGCGGGCCGGTGGCGATCGCCGCGCTCGCGACGCCGTTCCTCACGATGTTCATGTGCTCGAACGACGAGAAGCTGCTCGACGTGCAGGACCGGATGGGGATGTGCCACAAGTTGGGCGAATATTGCTCGGACAAGGTGCTGGGCATCTGCACCTCCAAGAAGACGGCCTATTGCTGCTTCGAGAGCAAGCTGTCGCGCATCCTGCAGGAACAGGGCCGCCCGCAGATCAACAAGCCGTGGGGCAGCGCCAAGAAGGAAACCTGCAAGGGGTTCACGCTCGATGAATTCTCGCGCCTCGACCTGTCGGTGATGGATTTCACAGAGGTCTATGCCGAGTTCGTCGACGCCGCGAAGCTGCCCGACGAGATCGAAACCTCGCGCCAGATCCAGGAACGGATCAAGGCCTATTACGACGCGAAGAAGAGCAAATGACCGGCGTGACGCAACTGTCGGACCATCGTCCCTTTCCCGACCTGTCGGTCGCGGAATTTGCGGTCCTGATCGCGCTCCTGCGCGCCGGACCGCACCCGGCCGGGTTCCTTATCCCGACGCTCGACAGCTGGTTCGATACGAAGCTGTGCGTGGCCGATCTCGAACCGACGATCGCGCGGCTGATCCGCGCCAACCTCATCCTGCGCCGGGGCGAGACGCTCTACCCGCGCCGGCACGCCCGCAACCTCATCATCGGGGTGTACGGCAACCTGTTCCGCATCCTCGCCGACGACATGGCGCAGCTCGTGTCGCTCAAGGAGCCGTCGCTCCTCGGAACGCTCAAATCCTACCTCACCCGCCGCGAACAGGAAGATCGCGAAAAGCAGAAGAAGAAGGACGACTGACATGCGCAAGGCCCTGACCCTCGCTCTCATCCTCTCGGTCGCATCGCCCGTGCTGACGCCGGCGACGGCGCAGGAGCTGACGCCGCTGCCGGATTCGGTGTCGTCCACCCGCGATGCCGGTGACGACGGCCGCGATGGCGGTCAGGATAGCTATGGCAGCGCGGACGATCTCGGATCGGCCGACCGCGTCGCGGCGCAGACCGGCGACGACTTCTACTGCCGCGAACGGCGGCTCGGCACCTGGTTCTACTGCGACAAGCCCAAAGCCAAGCCCGCCGAGCAGCGGTCGGCGCAGCCCGCGCGGTCGTCGGCCGAGCAGCTTGCGGCGATCTCGAAACAGCTGGAGGAGTTGAAGGCGCGGGCGATCCTCGAGCCGACGCCCGAGAACATCAGCCACTATATCGCCTTCCAGCGCGAGCAGCTCGATCGCGCCTCGTCGTTCGCCGACATGTGGCAGCGCACGGTGTGGCAGAACCCCGACCTCGACTACACGCTCCAGCGCCCCGTCAGCCAGCTGGGCAAGCGAACCTGGCTCGACACGCGCAACGCCGATCGCGAGCGCGTGTTGTCGCAGATCTCCCAGCGGTACGGCGTGTTCTATTTCTACTCGTCGGCCTGCGCCGCGTGCGAGACCTTCGGGCCGATCATGCGCAGCGTCTCGGATCGCTTCGGCCTGACCGTCATGGCGATCTCGCTCGATGGCGGGCCGACCCGTGCCTTCCCGAACTACACGATCGACACCGGGCAATACAAGGCGATGGGCATGCGCGGCCAGCAGGTGCCCGCGCTCGTCCTGTTCGACACCGTCACCAAGCAGCCGATGCCGATCGGCTACGGCGTGATGGCGGCCGACGAGGTGATGAACCGCATCTTCACACTGACCAGCGTCAAGCCCGGGAGTGACTTCTGATGGTCCGCTCGATCGTCCGCTTCTGCGCCGCGGTTCTCGCGCAGGCCAGCATGATCCTCGCGCTTGGCGGTCTCGTCGCGACGCCGGCGATGGCCGACGTCCAGGGCGAGATGAACAGCTATTTCAACAAGTCGGGCGCGGCCGCGAACGTGACCGGCCCGACCGCCTTCCAGGGGCAGTCGGCGGGCTATTACTCGGGTGGTTCGCTGTGGAGCCGCTTTCCGCAGAAGTCGATCAACCCGGTCAGCGTCGCGCTCCCCAGCGCGCGCGGCGGCTGCGGTGGCATCGACCTGTTCGCGGGGTCATTCTCGTTCATCAACGCCGACGAGATCGTGGCGATGCTCAAGGCGACCGCCAACAACGCGATCGGCTTCGCCTTCCAGCTCGCGATCGACAGCATCTCCGCGCAGATCGGCGGGGTGATGAAGGACATGAGCCAGCGCGCGCAGCAGCTGAACGCGTTCAACATGTCCTCCTGCGAGGCGGCGCAGCAGGCGGTCGGCTCGCTGTGGCCGGCGATGGACGGGGCGTCCTCGACGATCTGCCAGCAGGTCGGCGGGGCGAAGGGCTTCTTCTCCGACGCGGCCGCGGCGCGCCACGGCTGCACCAACAAGGGCGAGCGTGAGGATACGATCGCGCGTGCCGGCGACGACGCCGAGCTGGTCCAGTCGAAGAATTACACCTGGTATGCACTGAACGCCAAGAGCGCAACCAAACCGTCCCGGGAATATGCCGAGTTCCTCATGACGATGGTCGGCACGATCATTTATGACGCGACGAAGGCGAAAGACAGCATGGGCGCGTTCCAGTTCATCGCGCCGGCCAGCTGGGACACCTATCAGGCGCTGCTCGACGGCACCGCCTCGGCGCCGACCGACGTGTGGCAGTGCGACACGACCGACGACAAGGGGTGTCTGAAGCCCACGCCCACCAAGCTAAGCATCTCGACCAACGAGGCGCTGCGTACGCGCGTCCTCAAGGCGATGGACAGCATGTCGGGCAAGATCCGCTCCAACGCCGCGCTGTCGGGTGACGAGATCGCGCTGCTCGGGATGACCTCGATCCCGCTCTACAAGATCCTCGTCGTCAACGAGGCGGCGCACATGGGCCTGTCGGGCGGCGATCGCGCGACCCTCGCCGAGATGGTCGCGATCGACATGTTGATGTCGATGCTCGACCGGATGCTGGACACGATCTCGCAGGCGCAGGCGGGCGCAAAGTTCGTCTCGACCGACGAGTTCAAGGCGTGGCGCGCCCAGGTCGACAGCGTGAAGACCGAGCTGTCGCGGCGCAGCGAGAAGATGGCCGGGCAGATCTCCAATACCTACCGGGTGATCCAATACACCCAGTTCATGGAATCCACCCTCAAGAACACCATGAGCCCGCAGTTGTCGGCTTCGCTCCGGTTCGGACGCGGCCTCAGCGCGCAGGGCTTGCGGTAACACGGCGGCAAGGGAGCGACGGCGATGGGCGGGCTCGAAGTCTTCACGATCGGCGGGGGCGAATATATCGTCAACGTCTTCAACGCGGTCGCGGCATGGACCGGGGGCGGGGGCTACCGCTCGATGCTCCAGGTCGTGATGGTGATGGGCTTCATCTACTCGCTGTTCGTCGTCGCCTTCTCGCTCGACTGGCGGGCGTGGTTCAACTGGTTCCTCCAGTCGACGCTCATCTACATGATGCTGATGGTCCCGACCGTCACGGTGAAGGTGACCGACCGGATTAACCCCGCGCTCGCGCCCTCGGTGGTCGACAACGTGCCGCTGGGCCTTGGCGTGATGGCCTCGTTCACGAGCCAGGTCGGCGACTGGATGACGCGCTCGGCCGAGACCGTGTTCGTCATGCCCAACGCGCTCGCGCTGACCAACAACGGCATGATCTACGGCGCGCGGCTGATGGACAAGGCGCGCACCTTCCAGATCACGGACAGCGTGTTCCGCGCGAACCTCGACGAACACCTGAAGCAATGCACCTTCTATGACGTGCTGCTCGGGTTCAAGGCGATGGACGATCTCACCAAGACCAGCAATCTGTGGGAATCGATCGGGCCGGGGTCGCCGGCGCGCAGCCAGCGGTGGATCACCTCGACAGGCCCCGGCACCACCGAAAACTCGATCATCCCGTGCAACGAAGCCTATTCGCGCATGGATGCCCAGTGGCAGACCGCCTACGACAAGGATCTGATCCCGTTCGCCAGGAACGCCTATCCCGGCATCGCCGACACGATCGCGGCCCAGCGCATCCGCGATGACCTGCCGGTGGTCGCGGCACAGATGCACGGCACCTCGACCGATGCCTATTCGTACCTCAAGCAGATCTCGATGATCGACGCGTTCCTGGCCGCGCGCGAGAGCTTCTCCGATGCGGGGTGGGACGCCTATGCGTCGCAGCGCGCGGACGCGCAGGCCAAGAACACCTATACCTCAATCGCGACGCAGGCGATGACCTGGGTGCCGCTCCTCGGCATCGTCCTGACGGTCGTATTCTACGCGATGTTCCCGGTGCTCTTCCCGCTGTTCCTGTTCCCCAGGACCGGCCTGCAGACGCTGAAGGGCTATGCGACCGGGTTCTTCTACCTCGCCTCCTGGGGGCCGCTCTACGTCATCCTGCACATGTTCGTGATGAGCAGGGCGGCGAGCCTCTACCATGCGGCGGCGCCGATCGGGCCGACGCTGCTGGTCTCGGACGGCATGGCGAGCGTCAATGAATCGATCTCGACGCTCGCGGGCTTCCTGATGATGAGCGTACCGTTCATCGCGGGCGGCATGGCGCGCGGCGCGATGGCGATTGCGGGACACGCCACCTCGATGCTGCAGCCGGCGCACAGCGCGGCCGAGCAGGCGGCGACCGAGCGCACGACCGGCAACTATTCGTATGGCAACACCTCGTTCCAGAACCTGACGTCTGGCATGACCCAGGCGAACAAGTTCGACGATCAGCCAAAGTTCAATTCGGGCTATTCGGTCGGCACGTTCACCAATGCCGATGGCGGGGTGACATACGGCTTCGCGGACGGGACCAACGCGTTCGATACCCGCCAGGGCATCTCGAACCTCGCGTTCACGCCGACGCGGACCGCCGGATTCGACAGCAGCATGAGCCGCGCGCTCTCGGACGGGCAGACGCACACCCAGTCGCTCCGCAGCGCGGCATCGCAATCCTGGAACGCGACAGCGACGACGGCGACGGATCTGTTGACGGCCGCTGAGCATCGTCGCGGGAGTTCGACCGAGACGGGGTCCGGGTTCAATAATAGCGTCGCGCGGATGACAGAGGCGTCCCGGAGCCTTTCGACAGGTTTGACGGACAAATTTGGACTAAGCGTATCTGACAGCCAGAATGTTTCCAGAGTTACGCAAACTACTGGTGATGCCAATGCGGGTCTAGAGGCCCTTGGAAAGATGTGGGGAGTTACCGGAAGGGCAGGGATCGGCTTGCGCCTAGCTTCAATTATCAACGAGAACACAGGTCGTAACATATCGGGAGATCAAGCCTACAGTGAAACTCGTGATTATCTGACTAGAGAAACAAACACTACTCAAGCGCGTGCGGCTCGCGACGAATTTATGCGCGAAACCAGCACAAGCGGAGATAGTGAAGTTCGGTCGCTGTCGCAGAAGCTGGGCGTCAGCGTCGGGGAATCGCGGTCGGCGTCGTTGGAAGCAACTCGAGCCGAAGAGACGTTCCAGCGGGTCAGCAACGATGTCAGAGAGGCCTCGGCGCGGGGCTGGTCCCTCAACCGGAACGAGAGCCAGGAGTTTGTCGTGTATGCCCAGGAGCGACTGCTCGGCGACGACACGCTGTCGCAGTTCGGGTGGACGCCGGGCATGGTTATGCCCCGCACGCCGCAACAGGAACAGGTGCGCGATATCCTGCTTGGCGAATTCATGGAGCGTCGCGTCTCATCGGTCCGCGACGAACTGGGTGTAAGCGTGCCTGAGCGTCTGTCAGGGCAGTTGCATGGCCCTGCTTCGGCGACCCCGGGTGCGGTACAACAATGGGGCAACCAGCGCGCAGCCGGCGTCAGGGCGCAAGGGCCTGACGTGTCGATCCGGGAAAGCTCGCGCGATCTCGATTTGGCCGGCAATGTCGCTGACGCGATCCCGAACGCGTCAGCGCGCATCACGCGTGGTGCATTCGAGGTCGGGAACGGTGTCGACGAGGCGAGAGGGACGGCGGGTCAGCTAGGTGACCATGTCCAAGAGCGCAATGATGCGTGGATCACGACGACACTTCCCGGTGTTGAGGGCGCGCGCAACTGGGTCCGTAACAATCTCGGGATCGGAGCTGGCACCAGCCATGTTTACGAAGTCCCGCGCGGTGAACGTGCGATGCTGCCGATTTCGGGGCGGCTGAGTTCGGGAATGGGTGGTCGGATCGACCCGGTCACTGGCGAGCCCGGGCGGCATCACCGAGGGGTGGATATCGCAGCGCCAGCCGGGACGGAGATCCGCGCGCCAGCTTCGGGTCAGGTCATTCGGAACGACTTCCAAGCCAACGGTGCCGGGAACTATGTGGTCCTGCAACACGGCGACGGCTCACAGAGCAAATACTTCCACATGCAGGATCGGTCTGGCTTCCAGGTAGGAAGTACGGTCGAGGCCGGGGCTGTGATTGGCCGCGTTGGCAGCACCGGAAAATCGACCGGGTCGCACCTTCATTATGAATTATGGAAGGATGGCGCTCCGGTCGATCCGAGGAGGTTCCAGCTTAGGAATGGCCGGGAATAAGGAAATTGCCGACGATCATAAGTCCGATAATGACAGCGAAGAGGATTTTGTTACCTCGCGCTGACGTTATCGGTTTTTGGGTGTACTCGATAAAATTGGTTCGCTCAGAGGCAAGTTCAATGCCTCGTTGCGTCATTTGATCGAGTACATTGTTAGGATTGAAATAGATATTCGCGCCAATGGGCGGAACGTCGTTCTGCCTGTCCCAATCCCGGCTAGGAGCGTCGTACTCATATTGGCCAGTAACATTGTTAAACACGGCCGCTCCTTCCTCAATCCATAGCCGACCGTGCTGGTCAGAATTAGGCTTGCAAAGCCTAGCATATCGGATTGAGTTTGGCGAGGATTTTCACCCGCACTGACGGAGTGGGCACGGTGGAGCAGGACGGCGAAAACCCGCGCACGATCGAACGCTACGAGGCGCTGCTGCGCGAGCATCTGCTGTTCTACGATGCGCTGCGTCTGCGCGAGCGCCGGCCGAGGAGCGCGGCGCAGCGCCAGTTTCAGGACGTGGCGTGGGGCAAGGCCCCGCCGGTAACCGATCACGAGCTCGCCTATGTTTGGCACCTGAAGGCGCGTAGGATCGCGCCTTTCAACACCCCGACGCCGGCACCGCATATCGACGACGTGATGGCCGGGTACGACCTCGGGGCGCGGCCGGTGAGTGGCGACGTCGGCACGAAATGGGATAATGCCTGGCGCGAGTATCGTGGTGGCCGGGAGTTCTTCTGAGCCAAACAGATTAAAGGAGTGGACCGATCTGCAACCGATATCGCCTGAGCGCCAAACAGGCCGCGGTGATGCGGTCGGTCGGGTTCGAGCCGCCGTATCCCGAGGACGAGACCTACCCGGTGCCGCGCGAGATCTTCCCGACCGGCAAAAAGACCGCGCGCTATGGCTTGGTCGTCAGGCGGGCAGGGGAGCGTAACCGCCCGCTTGAGCCGATCGCGATGGAATGGGGCTTCCCGACCAAGGTAGCGAGCAAGCGCGACCCGGCGGTCAAGCTGGACAAGTTCGTCACCAATGCGCGGAATCTCTCATCGTCGATGTGGAAGCCGTCGATCGCCAGTCCCGATCGCCGCTGCCTGGTCCCGTTCACGCATTTCGCCGAACCACATCCCGAGGGCGGGAAGGGCGATGACGGCAAACCCCGCCAGATGTGGTTCTCGCTGCCTGACCAGCCCATCGCCTTCTTCGCCGGTCTGTGGCGGCCGACCGAGCGCGGCGATGCCTATGCCTTCTGCACCACCTCTCCCAACCCCGCCGTCGCGCCCTGGCATCCCAAGGCGATGCCGGCGATCCTCCACCCCCGCGATTTTACGACATGGCTCGACGGGAGCCATGAAGATGCCCTGAAGCTCGTCCGCCCCTACGAGGGTGAGATGAGCGCGCAGGAGGCAACTCCCGATGGCGGTTCGGCATGAACCGGGCTAGGCCGGTACAATCATTCACCACCGGGACGTGTTCATGACGACTACATCCGATCTGGCCGAGCAGATCTCCAACACCCATGGCCTCGCAAAGGCCGACGCCAGGAAAGTCATCGATGCGATCCTTGCGAACATCACCGCGGCCGTCGCGACCGGCGAGGAAGTCAGCCTCAACGGGTTCGGCAAGTTCAAGCTGAAGGACACCCCCGAGCGTCGGGGGCGCAACCCATCGACGGGCGAGGCGATCACGATCGCGGCGTCGCGCAAGCTGACGTTCGCGCCCGCCAAGGCGGTCCGCGATCGGTTGAATGGCAAGTGATATACGGGCCAGCGTATAAAAACGCTGGCCTAAGCTGAGGGGACGTCATGGCCGATACCGCAGCCGACTACCGCGCGAGGGCTGCGGCCGATCTTGCCGAGGCGCAGCGGCTCGATCTGCCACATGCTCGGGATCGTATGCTGTATTCGGCCGATCGCTGGTCGAAGATGGCTGATGCGGTCGATCGCCGTGTCCGGTAACGAAAGCACGTCGATCGCGCTCGACCTGGCTAACTGGTCAGCAGTCCAGGCTGTCAACGGCGGAGCAAAAGTC
>NZ_DJDV01000017.1:0-13199 GCF_002431195.1 Sphingobium sp. UBA5915
TGAAAAAGGATCTGGCGATCCGCGGGCGCTGGATATGGCGGTGCGCCTTCGCCAGCCCCCCGATGGCTGCATTTTTCATTCCGATCGCGGCAGCCAATATTGCTCCTATGGCTATCAGAAGAAATTGCAGGCCTACGGCCTGCGCCATCAATGAGCGGCAAGGGTAATTGCTACGACAACGCCTCTGTCGAAACGTTCTTCAAATCTCTGAAGGCCGAACTCATCTGGCGGCAGCGATGGCCAACGCGACGGCAAGCGGAAGCAGCCATCTTCCAGGATATCAACGGCTTCTACAATTCCCGTCGCCGCCATTCATATCTGGGCGGCATCAGCCCGCTCGCCTTCGAAGCCAAGGGGGCATAATGAGATAAGTGACCGCGCAAAACCGTTACAAGTCCAGTATGTCGGTCAAGCACGTTACGGAACCTGCGAGCAGCGCCACTTCGCCTGTTTCAGGACGGATGACTACGTGCCGCGTCCATGCAGTCCTCCTCTCCAAGGGAAAGCGGTCCGTTCCGATCGCATCGGACAGGGGCACAGCCTCGCTGTGGTCAGTTCTGCAGTACATGCCTGCCAGCCCCGCGACGGATTGGGGCTTCACAAACGCGGCGCGACGCAGCCTGTCACAGGCCGGAAAGCCTAGAACGTATCGCCGGGAATACGTATCCAGCCTTCCATGAGGATACGGGCGCTCCGGCTCATAATGGCCTTGGTCACCGACCAATGGCCATCCTCCTGACGCGCTTCTGCGCCGACCCGCAAAGTCCCGGAGGGATGCCCAAACCGCACCGCCTGACGCTCCCCGCCGCCTGCCGCCAGATTGACGAGCGTACCGGGAACCGCCGCCGCCGTGGCAATGGCGACGGATGCGGTGCCCATCATCGCATGGTGCAGCTTGCCCATGGAAAGTGCGCGGACGAGCAGATCGATATCCTCGGCGGTGATCGTCTTGCCGCTCGAGGACATGTAGCTGGTGGCGGGCGCGACGAAGGCAATACACGGAGCGCGCAGGCTTTTCGCGGCATCTTCGGGCGCCTTGAACAGACCCATCTTGAGCCCGCCGGCGATGCGCAAGGCCTCGAACCGCCGCAGAGCGGCCTGATCGCCATTGATCGCCTCTCGCCGCTCGGTGCCAGCATAGCCGATGTCTGCCGCGTTGACGAAAACGGCGGGGATGCCCGCGTTTATCAGGGTCGCTTTGATCTTGCCGCCTGGAGCCACCTCTTCCGGCACATCGAGTTCGTCGATGAGGTTGCCGGTCGGGAACATGGAGCCGCCCTCGTCGCCGTCTTCAGCCGGGTCGAGAAATTCAAGGACGATTTCGGCGGCGGGAAAAGTCACGCCATCCAGTTCAAAATCGCCGGTTTCCTGAACCTCTAGGCCATTTGGGCCGTCGGTCACCGGGACATGCGTGATGATCGTCTTGCCAATATTGGCCTGCCAGATGCGAACCGTGACGATACCCTGTTCGGCCCGCGCCGGATCGACATAGCCGGCGTGGATGGCGAAGGAGCCCGCAGCGGTCGAAAGATTGCCGCAATTGCTCGACCAATCGACGAAGTCGGTATCGATCGCGATCTGGCCGTAGAGATAGTCGACATCATGACCGGGCTGCGTGCTGGGGGAGACAATGACGCATTTGCTGGTGCTCGAAGTTGCGCCGCCCATACCGTCGATATGCGCGGCATAAGGATCGGGGCTGCCGATCACCCGCTGGAACAGCTTGTCGCGTGCGATGCCGGGGACCCGCGTCGGTTCGGGCATGTCTTCGAGGCGGAAGAAGACACCCTTGCTCGTCCCACCCCGCATATAAGTGGCGGGGATGCGGATTTGCGGCAGGCCAGACTTAATAGGCGACATCACGCAACGCCTTTTTCGGAAGCCAGGAAATCCTTGGCGAAGCGCTGGAGAACCCCGCCGGCCTCGTAGATCGAAACCTCCTCGGCGGTGTCGAGGCGGCACCTGACGGCTGTGCTGATTTTCTGGCCGTCGCGGCGGTGAATGTGAAGGTTGAGCGTCGCACCCGGTTGGCGGTCGCCCAGCACATCGAAAGTCTCGGTCCCATCCAGGCCCAGGGTCAGGCGCGTGGTGCCCGGTTCGAACTCGAGCGGCAGCACGCCCATGCCGATGAGGTTGGTCCGGTGGATGCGCTCGAACCCTTCCGCCACGATCGCCTCGACCCCCGCGAGGCGCACGCCCTTCGCCGCCCAGTCACGCGACGATCCTTGGCCATAATCGGCGCCGGCGATGATGATCAGCGGCTGCCGGCGGTCGAGATAGGTCTCGATCGCCTCCCACATGCGCATGACCTTGGCGTCGGGTTCGACGCGCGCGAGCGAACCTTTCTTCACCGCGCCGTCGACCACGGCCATCTCATTGATAAGCTGTGGATTGGCGAAGGTCGCACGCATGGCGGTGAGATGGTCACCGCGGTGGGTGGCGTAGCTGTTAAAATCCTCCTCCGGCACGCCCATCTTCGTGAGGTACTCGCCCGCTGCCGAGCTGGAGAGGATGGCGTTCGACGGGGAGAGGTGGTCGGTCGTGATGTTGTCCGGCAGGATAGCGAGTGGACGCATGCCCTTGAGGCTGCGCGGATTGGCGGCGAGCGCGCCCACGCCCTCGGTGTCCCAATAGGGCGGCCGGCGAATGTAGGTCGATTGCGGTCGCCAGTCGTAAAGGGGATCGGCCTTGCCGGTGTCGCGGGCGGCGAACATCGGATCATAGATTTCCCGGAACTGCTCCGGCTTCACGGACGCTGCGACGATTGCGTCGATCTCTTCATCGCTCGGCCACAGGTCCTTGAGACGGATCTCCCTGCCATCGACGAGCCCCAACACATCCTGCTCGATGTCAAAACGCACCGTGCCCGCGATCGCATAGGCGACCACCAGCGGCGGCGAGGCAAGGAAGGCCTGCTTCGCATAGGGGTGGATGCGGCCATCGAAATTGCGGTTCCCTGACAGCACGGCCGTGGCGTAGAGGTCGCGCTCGATGATCTCGTCCTGAATTGCTGGATCGAGCGCGCCGGACATGCCGTTGCAGGTCGTGCAGGCATAGGCGACGATGCCGAAGCCGAGCTTCTCCAGCTCTGGCAGCAGCTTCGAATCCTTCAGGTAAAGCCGCGCCACCTTCGAGCCGGGCGCGAAGCTGGTCTTCACCCAGGGCTTGCGGACGAGGCCCAGCGCGTTCGCTTTCTTAGCGAGCAGGCCGGCGGCGACGACATTGCGCGGGTTGGAGGTGTTGGTGCAACTCGTGATCGCTGCGATGATGACCGCGCCATCGGGCAGCAGGCCCTGCTTTTCCTCAGCGACCGTCTTGTCAAGATTGACGGCGATCTCGCGCTCCGCGAGCGCAGAGGTCGGCAGGCGCTTGTGCGGATTGGACGGGCCGGCCATGTTGCGCACGACGCTCGACAGGTCGAACTCCAGAACGCGCTCATATTCGGCAGTCTTGAGCGCATCGGCCCAGAGCCCGGTGTGCTTCGCGTAGGTCTCGACCAGCGCGACCTGTTCCGGCTCACGCCCTGTGAGGCGCAGATAGTCGATGGTTTGGCTGTCGATATAGAACATGGCGGCGGTCGCGCCATATTCCGGGCACATGTTCGAGATGGTCGCGCGGTCGCCAATGGTGAGGCTGTCCGCACCCTCTCCGAAGAACTCGACCCAGGCGCCGACCACACGTGCCTTGCGCAGGAACTCAGTGATGCCGAGAACGATGTCGGTCGCGGTGATGCCGGGCTGGCGCTGGCCGGTCAGTTTTACGCCGACGATGTCGGGCAACCGCATCATCGAAGCGCGGCCGAGCATGACGGTCTCGGCCTCCAGCCCTCCGACGCCGATCGCGATAACGCCGAGCGCATCGACGTGCGGCGTATGGCTATCGGTGCCAACGCAGGTGTCCGGGAAGGCGACACCGTCGCGGACCTGCACGACGGGCGACATCTTCTCCAGATTGATCTGGTGCATGATCCCGTTGCCCGCCGGGATGACGTCCACATTCTCGAACGCCTTCTTGGTCCACTCGATGAAGTGAAAGCGATCTTCGTTGCGGCGATCCTCCACCGCGCGGTTCTTCTCGAACGCTTGCCGATCGAAGCCGCCAAATTCGACGGCCAGGCTATGGTCTACGATGAGCTGGGTTGGAACGACGGGGTTCACCTTGGCTGGATCGCCGCCTTCATCGGCTATGGCGTCGCGCAGGCCCGCGAGATCGACGAGTGCCGTTTGCCCCAGAATGTCATGACAAACGACGCGCGCAGGATACCAAGGGAAATCGAGCGTGCGCTTGCTTTCTGCAATTTGCCGCAGCGCTTCGGGCAACAGCGCCGTATCGCAGCGCCTGACGAGCTGCTCGGCAAGAACCCGCGACACATAGGGGAGCTTGTCGTAAGCACCAGGTCGGATGGCATCGATCGCTGCGCGCGCATCGAAATAGGTGAGGTCGGTGCCGGGAAGCGGCTGGCGAAAAGCATCATTCATCGGCGCAAATCTCTACAGGGCAATTTTTCAGAGTCGAAAATCCTTACCCGCACGCGCGAGGGAGCCGACACCTCTGAAAAGGCGAAGATTTGCGAAGCAAAAGCTGCAAATCGGCGAACTTTGCAAATTTCCCGGACGTTCTAAGTTTGCGGGCGATAGGGCTTGGGTTTGCCGTGCTCGTCGACCGAAACCATTTCAAACTGGCCCTTCACCGCTTGGCTGCGATGAGCGGTCGAAAGGGTTTCGCTGATCATCTCAACCTCGACGGTCATCGAGGAACGCCCATCCAGCGCGATTTAGGCGTGCAGCTCTACGAGTTGGCCGACCGAGACGGGATGGTGAAACGCGATTTGCTCGGGCCGCGCCATGACCACGGCAGCGCGTGCATGATGGCTTGCCGCGATGAAGGCAGCCTTGCCCATGAGGCTCGGCGCCGTGCCACCAAAGAGCGTGCCATAGTGATTGGCCTGCTTGGGAAAAACCTTTTCGCACAATCGCGTCTCCGACGCGGCGGGATGTGTTTCCAACTCTGTCATTTTCAGGGTTCCTTCAGCAAGAGCGCGTGAAATCACAGCCCCTGGTCGATGACCATGGCTGAATTGGCGAACCCTGCTGGGGGCGATTCAGCGAAGTCGCGAAGATTGCGAAATCCTACGCCGCCTGTGATGCGACGGCGCTAAGCTGTTGGTCGGCGTAGCGCCGTGCCAGGACCGCGCAGACCATGAGCTGGATCTGGTGAAAGAACATGAGCGGAAGGATGATGCCGCCCACCTGCGACGTGGCGAACAGGACGCCGGCCATGGGCACGCCGGAGGCGAGACTCTTCTTGGACCCGCAGAACTGAAGGACGATCCGGTCTTCTCGATTGAAGCCCAGCCAGCGCCCAAGAAAGTGGCTGAAGGAAAGGACGACCGTCAACAGCAGGCCTGACAAAAGAGCTATTACGAGCAGATAGGCCAAGGAATGATCGAACTTGGACACCAGGATCAGGACTTTGACGGGCTGACCGGTTGGCACCAGCTTCCAGTCCATGGCAAATTCATCATCGAGTTTTGCAACCCCGTCTGCCATCACCGATCGTTCGCAATCGCTTTCGAAGACGGTGCGGAGGAAGAAGCGCCCTGTTTCCCTGTCTTCAAACTGGCGCGATTCCAGAATATTGCCGCCATGTTCAAAAATGAGTCCGCTGACATGCTGAACAATGCCGGGACGGTCCGGGCAATTGATCACCAGCGTGTACGATCGAGGCATTCAGCGCTCTCCGGAAAGGGAAGCGGCCAGCCTTACGTCGCGATCCATCCTGTCCTTTCACAACAGGGCTGGATCACGACGTGCTGACATCTGGGGTTCCAGGGCTTGTCGCCAAACGCCAGCGACGTCTCCAACAGCGTCTCAGGCAGCGAGTTCTTGTCGGACGATTTCCGCGCCTGCGCCCAGAGCATCGAGCTTGCCCCTCGCCACACGACGGGACAGTGGCGCCATGCCGCAGTTGGTGCTGGGGTAGAGCTTGTCGGCATCCACGAATTGCAGTGCCTTCCTGAGGGTGTCGGCGACTTCTTCCGGCGTCTCGACGGTATCCGTCGCCACGTCGATGGCACCGATCATCACCTTTTTGCCCCTGATGAGTTCGATGAGATCCATCGGAACATGGGAATGATGGCATTCCAGCGAGATGATATCGATCCTGGACTTCTGCAGATTGGGGAAGGTTTCCTCATACTGCCGCCATTCCGATCCCAGCGTCTTCTTCCAGTCGGTATTGGCCTTGATGCCATAGCCATAGCAGATGTGGACCGCCGTTTCGCACTTTAGCCCCTCGGCCGCCTTCTCCAGAGTAGCGATTCCCCAGTCGTTTGCCTCGTCAAAGAAGACATTGAACGCCGGCTCGTCAAACTGGATGATGTCGACGCCCGCAGCCTCCAACTCCCTCGCTTCCTGATTGAGGATCTTGGCGAACTCCCATGCCAGCTTTTCGCGGCTTTTATAGTGGGCGTCGTAGAGCGTATCGATCATCGTCATGGGGCCAGGCAGCGTCCATTTGATCGGCTGATCAGTTTGTGCTCGCAGAAACTTCGCGTCCTCGACGAAAACCGGATTGGGACGGGAGACAGCGCCAACGACCGTCGGCACGCTTGCATCATAGCGATTGCGGATTCTGACGGTTTCGCGCTTTTCAAAATCAACGCCGCTGAGATGTTCGACAAACGTCGTGACGAAATGCTGGCGCGTCTGCTCGCCATCGCCGACGATGGTGATGCCCGCCTGGCGCTGATCTTCCACGGCCAGGCGCAAGGCATCCTGCTTGCCCCCAACCAGTTCCTCGCCCTCCAGCTTCCAGGGCGACCAAAGTATCTCAGGCTGGGCAAGCCAGGACGGCTTTGGCAAGCTGCCAGCGGTGGACGTGGGCAACAATATTTTCATGGATTGTATGACCTTATATTCTCGAATGATCAAAGGGCGAAAGCCGCGGACCATTGCTCAAGCACGGCCCAATGGGGCTTGATGAAGCACTCCTCGGCGAACTTCCCCTGTTCGACAGCCAGCCTGCTCCGTTCCTCCCGGTCATAGACAATGCGGGTGAGCGAATAGTCCTGATACTTCAGGCTTGGCTGATAATGCTCTGCCGCCGCGGAATTGGCGTTGTAAATCTCGGGTCGATAGATTTTCTGGAAGGTCTCCATCACGCTGATCGTGCTGACCAGCTCAAGACTGGTGTAGTCGCCGAGCAGTTCGCCGATATGATAGAAAGCATAGGGTGCCACACTGTTCGGCGGCATGAAATAGCGGACCTTCATGCCCATCTTGGCAAAATACTCGTCGGTCGCGGAGAATTTGTCGTTGCGATACTCAATCCCTAAAATGGGATGTTCGTTCGTGGTCCGGTGATAGACCTCCTTGCTCGACACGCTCAGGCAGATGACTGGCGGCTTGCTGAAATTGTCGCGATAGGCGCGCGAATTCAGGAAATGCTTGAACAGCTTTCCATGCAGGTCACCAAAATCGTTCGGAGCGCCCGCATCGGGGTGGCTCTGCATATACGCCGGCAGAACGACGCTAAAATCATAGTCTCGCACATAAGAGGAGAAATTGTTGCCCACCATGCCGGCGATGCGTTCGCCCGTTTTGCTATCGATAATCGTCGTCTGAAGGATTTCGATCAGAGGGAAGACAGTGTCGCTGTCGTCTGAATCGATGCGCATTTCGGCGGTAATGATCTCAAGCTCGACCGCATATCGGTCGCCTTTGGGGTTGTCCCAATGCGCCAGGGAGTTGAATCGATTGTCGATCATCCGCAACGTATTGCGCAAATTCTCCCGGCGGCTCTCCCCCCTCGCCAAGTTGGCAAAGTTGGTCGTGATGCGCGTATTCTCGGCAGGACGATAATTCTCGTCGAAAGCGATACGGCTGATGCTGAACTCAAAGTCTTGGTGCGCCATGGCGTCATATCCTAATTTCACGCTAGTCACAGGCATGCGAGGTCTCCTTCGGGCCAGCGCGTCGACCGGTCCGTCATGGTTCTGGAATTGTGTGGGATTGGGGCGCGCGCCGCGTCAGCCGAAGATCAGCACGGCACGCAGGCGCATTCGTCGAAAGACGACGGAGCGAAACAGGATTGAAGACATCGACCGATCACCTGCTTTGCCGGGCGGTAGGGTCGTCGGAAGAGCGCGCTGGACGTAGAAGGCCCGGATGGCGATATGCCACGAGCCTGCTTCAAGCGCGATCCGCCGGAGGAACCCCCGTCCGAGGAACGTTATGCCGTCGAAGGCAGGTCTCCTGGCTTACGGGTCATCGCAATGGCTCCGGCCTTCCCGAGCCTCGTGCAAAAGCTCAGTGACACAAAATGGAGCCACCACTCGCCGCTTACAGTTGCGGGGGCAGCGCCGGACTCTGCCCGAAGGGCACCACCGGCTTCCCGTCTTAGCCCCGCCGTCATGCCTGAGGCGGGGAACCTCGACAGGCTCCTTCAACAGCATCGGGAGGCTGCTGTCAAGCAACATATAAAGATTTCTTTATATGCTTCTGCTGAGAGGCGTCCTGAGCGCTCTATTTCCGGTTGGAATGGAGCGCCTTTCAACTCGAAAGGACCAGACCTCAGCCTAGAGGCGGTGGCGATCTCCCGGTCAGGCCTCGGCCATTCGGTCGGCTTCCCGCCAGCGAGCCAGCATTGCGTGATCGGCAAGAACGCGCTCGGTCGCCAAAACCGAGTAGGTGGGGATGGCGTTCGGAGCGTTCAGCCATTTGAGATGGATTAGGGGCCTTGTCATCACCGTCTCAACAATCATGTAGCTTGCGAATCAGGCTGCGGGATAAGGGGCCAAGGTGCTTCGATTCTCGTCTACCGCCACCGCCCGCCCAATTGCAGGGAAGGCGCGTTGCGGGCACGCTGGACGTTCACAGACCTTGCAGCCAGCTCCGATCGGCGTCGCCGCTGTTGGATCATCCAAATCCAGTCCCCGCGAATAGATAAGCCGCGAGGCATGACGAATGTCGCAGCCAAGTCCGACGGCAAATGTCTTGCCCGGCACATCGAAACCCGCGTTGCCACTGCTGACCGTTCGCGCAATCCAAAGGTAGGTGCGGCCGTCAGGCATTTGCGCGATCTGGCGAAGCACCCGGCCGGGCTGCGTGAAGGCCTCGTAGACCTTCCACAGTGGGCAGCTTCCGCCGACACGGGAGAAATGGAAATCGGTTGCCGATTGTCGTTTGGAGATATTGCCGGCACGATCGACCCGCACAAAGAAGAAGGGGATGCCGCGAGCATCGGCGCGTTGGAGCGTCGAAAGCCGATGGCAGATCGTTTCGAAGCCGACCCCGAACCGGCGCCCGAGCTTTTCGATATCATAGGCCTCGGCCTCGGCGGCGGCGAGGAAATCACCATAGGGGAGGATGAGTGCTCCCGCGAAATAGTTGGCCAGACCCACCCTGGCCAGTCTCCGCGCTTCGTCGCCAGACAACAGACTGCTATCGGCCAACTGGTCGATGACGCTGCCCAGTTCCAGAAATGCCAGTTGGGTCGCCATCTGGAAGGCCTGTTGGCCCTGATGCAGGTGGGCGGAGATGTGCAATGTCCGAGTCGCGGGATCATAGCGGCGCTGAGCCGTATCGCTCTCACCCCAGACAATCTGAACATCGTGACGGTCCTTCAGCCACGCAACGAGTCCAGGGTGGACCGAGTGCGGCGCAAGACCGGCCTCTCGATATATCCGCTCAGCTGCCTCATCTAGAGGCTCGACATGATTGTGCCGCGCATAGAAAAAGTCCCGGACTTGCTCGAAGGCCATGCGTGCCGGACCGCCGCTGATCCAGTCGTCTCCCAACTGGGCAGCCATCGCTTCGCTGCGCTCGGCGGCCTCCCGATAACGGCGGTGCAGGGATATGAGCGTCCTTCCCACCGCGGGCATGTTCGTCGCCAGCTCGCGGATTTCCGCGACCGAGATCGCCTCCGCGCTATCGGACAGCGCGTCACGCAGTTCCGTGATGAGTCGCGCTTCCTCATCCTCTGAAAAGAGCTGGACGTCGACGCCAAAGACCGAGTTGATCTTGAGCAGCACTGGGACTGTCAACGGCCGCTGGTTTTGTTCGAGCTGATTGAGATAGCTCGACGAGATGCCGAGCGCATTGGCCAGATCGACCTGCTTGAGCTTCCGTTCCTCGCGCAGCCGCCGCAGCCGCACCCCCATAAAGGCTTTCCGCATGTTCCTGCCCAATCTTCGCAAACTTTGCTAATTTGCAGCATTTCATCCGCAAATCTTCGCACATTCAGCCATTTCTAGCGTAGCAGATGATGCGGATGTTGCGAAGCCATGAAGAATTCTACGGCAAGGCAGCAATGATGAAGGGCAAGATCGCCGGGGGCGCAATCTGCTACACGGGCGACCTGTTCGATCCGGCGCATACGAAATATTCGCTGAACTATTATGCCGGCATAGCGAGCGATCTTAAGAAGGCCGAGTGCCAGGTTCTTGCGATCAAGGATATGGCTAGCTTGTTCCGGCCCCCAGCGGCACGAGCGTTGATCGCTGCATTGCGCGATGTTACCGATCTGCCGATCCACCTCCATACGCACGACACCTTCGGCATCGCAGGCGCGACCCTTATCGCCGCCGCCGAGGCGGGCGTCGATGCGATCGATGTCGCGACGGATGCAATGTCGGGAACAACGTCACAGCCCTGCCTGGGATCGGTGGTCGAAGCCCTGCGCTACACAACCGCGACACCGGTCTCGACGCCGAGGCAATCCGGAGGATCAGCTTCTATTGGGAGGGTGTTCGCGGGCTCTATGCGCCGTTCGAGAGCGATCTGCGCTCAGGCGCTTCGGAGGTTTATCTCCATGAAATGCCTGTCGGTCAGTTCACGAACCTGAAGGAACAGGCCCGCTCGCTGGGCCTCGCCAGCCGCTGGCACGAAGTGGCGTGCGCCTATCGCGAAGCCAGTGATCTGTTCGGCGATATCGTCAAAGCCACGCCCTCCTCGGGCGACAGCATCGAGGCAAAGGATCTGCTGCTCGTCTTGGAATGAGGGTTGCCAGCATCTGCACCAGCAGCAAAAGACTTCGCCGCTTCCGCGATCGCACTATGCCGCGAGGTTTCTCAGCACATAGGGCAGGATGCCACCATTCTGGAAATAGGCGAGTTCCTCGGCGGTGTCGATCCGACATAATGTTTGGAGACGGAAGGATAATCCGTCCGACCATCGGCCTTCGACCATGACGGTCTGGCGCGGTTGCAGGTCCGACAGGCCGGTAATAGTGAACTGCTCGTTTCCTTTCAGCCAGTAAGTATGGCGATTGACGCCCTCGGCGAACTGAAGCGGCAGCACACCCATCCCGACGAGATTGGAACGGTGGATACGCTCGAAGCTCTCCGCGATAACCGCGCGCACACCTAGCAGGGCCGTGCCCTTGGCCGCCCAGTCGCGCGAGGAGCCGGTGCCATATTCCTTGCCAGCGAGGACAATGAGAGGCGTTCCCGCCGCCTTGTGCCGCATGGCTGCTTCGTAGATCGGGAGCGTCTCGCCGTCGAACAGCGTGTTGCCGCCTTCTGCACCGCCCATCATTTCATTGCGGATGCTGGCGAAGGTGCCGCGCATCATGATTTCATGATTGCCCCGGCGGCAGCCATAGCTGTTGAAATCGACAGGCTGCACCTGTCGTTCGATGAGCCATTGCCCGGCCGGCGAAGCCGGTTTGATCGAGCCGGCCGGCGAGATGTGGTCGGTCGTGATGGAATCGCCGAAGATGGCGAGCGTACGGGCCTCGACGATATCAGCGACCGGCGCGGCCTCGCGTTCCAGTCCATCGAAGAAGGGCGGATTGGCGACATAGGTTGATGCAGTCGGCCAGTCATAGGTGTCGCCCTGCTTCACCTCGAGCGCCTTCCAGCGATCGTCGCCCGCATAGACATTGGCATAGCGGCTGGCGAACATCTCGGCGTCAATGGCCGAGGACATAGTGGCCTGCACTTCCGCATTGGTCGGCCAGACATCTTTCAAATAGACGGGCTGCCCATCGGTGCCGGTGCCAAGAGACTCAGTCGCGATATCGCGCGAGACGGTGCCGAGCAGCGAATAGGCGACGACGAGCGGCGGCGAAGCCAGATAATTGGCGCGCACGTCGGGTGAAATCCGTCCCTCGAAATTCCGGTTGCCGGACAGGACCGCCGCTGTCACGAGGCCATTGTCGTTGATCGTCTGGGAGACGGCAGGATCGAGCGAACCCGAATTGCCGATGCAGATCATACAGCCATAACCGGTCAGATTGAACCCGAGCGCATCGAAATCCTCCTGCAGGCCGGATCGCACCAGATAGTCAGTAACGACCTGGCTGCCGGGCGACAGCGTCGTGCGAACCCACGGCTTGGGTGTGAGGCCAAGCGCGCGCGCCTTGCGCGCCACCAGTCCAGCGGCGACAAGGACGGAGGGATTGGACGTATTGGTGCAGCTCGTGATCGCCGCGATCGCGATATCGCCATGGCCGATACTGAAATCTTTCTGATCCACAGCGACCCGCCGGTCCAGCTCGTCGCCCTTGCCATATCCAGCAGCCAGCTCGGTCGGAAAGCCTTCCGCGGCATGGGTCAGCAATACCCTGTCCTGCGGACGACGAGGGCCGGCCACCGACGGCAATACGGTCGAGAGATCAAGTTGAAGCGTCTCGGTAAATACCGGGTCGGGCGTCGCGGCATCCCGCCACATGCCCTGGGCCTTGGCATAGGCCTCCACGAGCGCGATGCGATCTTCGCTGCGACCGGTGAGACGGAGATAGGTGATCGTGGCGTCATCGACCGGGAAGAAGCCGCATGTGGCGCCATATTCGGGTGCCATGTTGGCGATCGTGGCACGATCGGCGAGCGGCAGGGCGTCGAGCCCCGGCCCATAAAATTCGACGAAGCGGCCGACCACGCCGTGCGCGCGGAGCATCTGGGTCACTGTCAGAACGAGATCGGTGGCTGTCACACCTTCGGTCAACGTGCCGGACAGCCGGAAGCCGACAACATCGGGGATCAGCATCGATACCGGCTGGCCGAGCATAGCCGCTTCGGCTTCGATCCCGCCCACACCCCATCCCATGACGCCGAGGCCGCTGACCATGGTGGTATGGCTGTCCGTGCCGACGCAGGTGTCAGGATAGGCGACCGTGACGCCTTTCGCATCCGTACTGGTCCAGATAGTCTGGGCGATGTACTCCAGATTGACCTGATGGCAGATGCCGGTGCCGGG
>NZ_DJDV01000101.1:0-35114 GCF_002431195.1 Sphingobium sp. UBA5915
CGATCGTCGATTTGCCCGCGCCAGAGGGCGAGGACAGGACGAACAGGACGCCGCGGCGCTTGAAATCGGGAATGTCTGCTGGGATGGTGTCGGCCATGGCCGCTAGTGGCCGGAAAGACGCATTTTTGCAAGAGGCGGGGGATCGGCGGATTGACGGCATCGCATAAGCGACGGAACAGACGCGGTTTTCTGCTGGCGGCCTTGATAGCGGCAATGGCGTGTGGATTGCTGTTCCTGATGGACAGGCCACCCATCTGCACCTGCGGCCAGGTGGAATTGTGGCACGCCGCGCTCGACAGCGGCAACAGTCAGCATATCGCGGATTGGTATAGCCTCAGCCATGTCATCCATGGCTTCCTATTCTATGCGCTGACGCGTTGGCTGCTGCGGCGGCACCCCCTCGGCATGAGGCTCGCGGTTGCGGTGGGGATCGAGGCGGCGTGGGAGATTGTCGAAAACTCCCCCATCATCATCGACCGGTATCGCACGGCGACGATCGCGCTTGGCTATTCGGGCGATTCCATCGTCAATTCGATGAGCGATATTGCAATGATGACGCTGGGGTTTGTCTTCGCCGCGCGAGCACCAGCGTGGCTGACGGTGTCGCTGGCGATCGGGCTGGAATTATTGGCGCTTTTCGTCATCCGCGACAATCTGACGCTCAACATCCTGATGCTGACCTGGCCGGTCGAGGCCGTTCGCGACTGGCAGGCCGCGCTTTAGGGGGGGGTCAGCGCTGGGTGGTCTTGCGCGCGCTCTCGATCGGGATAGCCTCACCGGTCCGGTCGGGCAGCAGTTTCTGCGCTTTCTTCGCGTCGGCCGCGCGTTTCGCTTCGAACATCTTGCCGGCCATATAGGCCCCGGTCACAAACATCGCGCCAGCTGGATAGCGCAGAATGAGCCGCTTCGCGCCTGCGCCGGCGAGCAGGCCGATCACGCCCTTCTTGCCCGTATCCGCAGCCACACGCGCAGCGACGAGCGTCGCGCCGACGCGCGCCGCCTTGCGCAATATTCCACGCTTCTTATGCGATTTGGGGGCCATAAGGGCGGGGGGCGCGGATTTCCTCTTCATATAAGGTCAATGTATCGCGCGGCGACTGGTTCCGCCAGCGTCAGACCATATTTTCCGGCCGCACCAGCCGGTCGAAGGTCGGCCCGTCGACCAGCCCCAATTCCAGTCCCGCCTCCCGCAGCGTCTGCCCGGTCTTATGCGCATGTTTGGCGATCGTCGCGGCATTGTCATAGCCGATTTCGGGCGCGAGCGCCGTGACCAACATCAAAGACCGGTTGACCAGATCAGCGATCCGTTCTTCATTCGCCTTCAGCCCGTCGACACAGCGATCGGCGAAGCTTTCCATGCCGACGCTCAGCAGATGAATGGAGCGCAGCACATTGGCGCCGATCAGCGGCATGAAGACATTCAGTTCGAAATGTCCCTGCATGCCGCCCACCGTCACCGCCTGATGATTGCCGATCACCTGCGCCGCCACCATGGTCAGCGATTCGCACTGGGTCGGGTTGACCTTGCCCGGCATGATCGAACTGCCCGGTTCATTGGCCGGCAGGTCCAGCTCGCCCAGGCCCGATCGCGGCCCCGATCCCAAAAACCGGATGTCGTTGGCGATTTTGGTCAGCGCCACCGCCAGCGTGTTGAGCGCCCCGGAATAGAAGACCAGCCCGTCCTTGGCGGCAAGCTGCTCGAATCTGTTCGGCGCTGCCTCGAACGGCGTGCCGGCAATGTCGCTGATCGCCGCGACCATGTCATCCGCCCAGCCTTCAGGCGCGTTGAGACCGGTGCCGACCGCCGTCCCGCCGATCGCCAGCTTGCGGATATTGCCATTGAGCGCGCCTTCGATCCGCGCCTTGCTGCTGATCAGTTGCGCGGCATAGCCGGAAAATTCCTGCCCCAGCGTCAGCGGCGTCGCGTCCTGCGTGTGGGTACGGCCGATCTTGACGATGTGACCCCACGCCTTGGCTTTGCCCGTCAACGCCGCGGTCAGCTTTTCCAGCGCTGGGATCAGCCGGTCGCGCGTCGCAAGCACGGTGGCGACATGCAGCGCGGTCGGAAAGCTGTCGTTGGACGACTGGCTCATATTGACATGATCATTGGGATGGACCGGGCTCTTGCCGCCGCGCGTGCCGGCCAGCTTTTCATTGGCATAGCCCGCGATCACTTCATTGACGTTCATGTTGGTCTGGGTGCCGCTGCCCGTCTGCCAGATGACGAGCGGGAACTGATCGTCGAGCGCGCCCGATACGATGGCCTGCGCGGCGTCCTCGATCCCCTCCACGATCTGCGGGTCCAGGCCATGTTTCGCATTCACCCGCGCCGCCGCCTGCTTCACGATAGCCTGCGCGTGGACGATGCCGATCGGCATGCGCTCGGTCGCGCCGAACGGAAAATTCTCGATACTCCGCTGGGTCTGCGCACCCCAATAGGCGGCGGCGGGGACTTCGATGGCCCCGATGCTGTCGGTTTCGGTGCGCGTGTCGGCCATGAAGCGGGACTCCCAATTGAGAACAAATCGCAAAACATGTAGCGACGCGCGCCGGGATTCCAACCCTTGTCCCCCGCGCTCGCTGCGCTATGCACGGGGCCGTCACCAGCGCGGGAGCATCCATGGGTCGGCTCATCACCATCATCCGGGGCGCGGGCATCGCGCTGTTGTTCCTTGTCATCGCCTTGTGCCTGGCGATCACGATCGTGCCGCCCTTCCTCGATCGCATCTATTATGACGGGCCGGTCAGTCGCCATTATGACGGCGCGCATTTCTTCAATCCCGATGGAGAGATAGACACTCCTGCCCCGCCCGGCACCAGCCGATCTGGCTTTGTCGCGCGTTGGTTACTGGGCGATGACGACCGCCCGGCCTGGCCGCAAGCGGTGGCGGTCAAGCCGTCCCGCCCTGCGCCCTTCGCCGCGCCGCGCGGCATGACCGCGACCTGGGTCGGTCATGCGACGGTGCTGGTGCAGGCGGCGGGCCTCAATATCCTCACCGACCCCATCTGGTCCGACTATGCCAGCCCCTTTCCCCCGCTTGGCCCCAAGCGGGTGGCGCAACCGGGCATCCTCTTCGATGATCTGCCCAAGATCGACCTGATTGTGCTCAGCCACAATCATTATGACCATATGGATCTGCCGACGCTCAAACGGCTCTGGGCGCGTGACCGGCCCAAAATCGTCACCAGCCTGGGCAACGATACGATCCTGAAACATCATGGCATCCCGGCGACCGCACTCGACTGGGGCCAGTCGGTCAGCGGCGCGGCGCTGAGCGGCCTGGCCCCCAATGCGGTGATCCAGTGCGGCAATTACGAACATTGCCCCGATTATCGCGTGCATGTGACGCGCAACCATCATTGGGGCAGTCGCTGGGGCAGCGACCGCAACCGGGCGCTGTGGTCGAGCTTCGTGATCGAAACCCGGGCGGGCAATATCTTCTTTGCCGGCGACACCGGTGCGGGCGACATGGGCTGGCCGATCGAGGCGCGCCGCTACGGCCCGATCCGACTGGCGCTCATCCCCATCGGCGCGTTCCGCTTCTGGAAAGGGCAGATGCAGTCGGACGCGCATATCGGCCCGATCCAGGCGGTGGAGGTGTTCAGACGGCTGGGCGCGTCGACCGCCATTCCCATTCACTGGGGCACATTCCGCCTGTCCTATGAAGGATGGAACACGCCGCCCCGGATGCTGCAACTGGCGCTGCGCTGCGCCGGCATCCCTGCCGAGCGCTTCGCCCCGCTGCGCATCGGTCAGCCGCTGGCCATCCCGACCACCAGCGCGGTGCCGTCGGTCCCGCGCCGCTGCGACGAACGCGCGATACGGGCGCTGGAATAGGCGCGAGACCGCGCCATGGTCGCAGCCGCCTGCGCCGGCAGATGAATGCTGAAAGAAAAGATGGTGCGGTCGAGAAGACTCGAACTTCCACGGCCTTTCGGCCACAACGACCTCAACGTTGCGCGTCTACCAATTCCGCCACGACCGCACATCAACAGGGAAACCGGCGGGGCCGGTGCCTTGGTAGGAGGCGGCCCTTAGCAAAGGCTTTTGGGCCATGCAACAAGTGATGTGCGTCTGCGTTGGCTTTGTAGTGAGAAACGATGGGTGATCCGCTAAGGGAGCGGAAGGAGCGGACGTGATGCGATTATGGATGCTGTCAGGCGGCACGGTGGCCGCCGCCACGGCGATGGGCCTGACGCTGGGGAGCTACGCCGTCAGCCCCCAGCGATCGCCGCTGGACCAGCCGGACGCAGAGCCGATCAGCACCGATTTCGCCGCTGCACCGGTCGCCATGTCCGATCCTGGCCCACAGCCGATCAGCTGCACCGGTTGTGGCCCCACGCTGGCGCAGCGCCGCTACGCCGCCGATATGGCAGGGTATGACAGCTATGCCATGATCGACGGCGGCAGCAACGACCCGATGGTGCAAGACTATATGGCGCAGGATTATGGCGCACTGCCGCCGGAGAGCAGCTTGCAAGAGGCCACTTTGGTGAAGGCCCCCGTCCCGACCATCCACCAGTTGCCGCCCAATGTCGTGCGCTTTGCCGATGGCCCGTCCCCCGCCGAACGGCCCGCGACGCCGGCATCACGGCCGGCATCGCAGCCAGCAGCCCGTTCCACCATGCGGGTGGCGCTGGGCGGACAGCAGAACAGGGCGGACGCTCCGCCCCGTTCCACCATGACCCAACCTGCTATGACCGCGCCCGCCAGCGCCTATTGACCCGCTGCCGGCATGCGGTCAGCCGATCACTCGGCCGCCACCGTCTGCATCGGCACATCGCTGAGGGGATGCGACAGGCGGTTCACCATTTCCTTAGGGCAAACCTGCCAGAAATACCGACGCCAGCGATCCCAATCATCCAATATGGTGTTGGACCACCGGCTGTCCGTCGCCACCGCATGTTCGGCGATCAGCGCCTTCAGCTGCGCTTCCCAATGGGCGCTTTCCAGCCGCTGCCAGATGATGCTTTCGGGATTGGCGCGAGAGGGGAAGCGGCCATCCTCGTCCAGGATGAAGGCCATGCCGCCCGTCATCCCGGCGCCGAAATTGGCGCCGGTCTCGCCCAGGATCACGGCGGTGCCGCCGGTCATATATTCGCAGCCATTGGCGCCGCAGCCTTCCACCACGACCTGCGCGCCCGAATTGCGAACCGCAAAGCGCTCCCCCGCCTGCCCCGCCGCGAACAGCTTGCCACTGGTCGCGCCGTAAAGGACGGTGTTGCCGATGATGGTGTTATCCTTCGACGATAGCGGCGAGGACACAGTCGTGCGCACTTTGATGATGCCGCCCGACAACCCCTTGCCGACATAGTCATTGGCGTCGCCAAAGACCTCCAGCGTGATACCCTTGCACAGGAATGCGCCCAGCGACTGGCCCGCGCTGCCGCGCAGCCGGACGGTCAGATGCCCGTCGGCCAGCGCCGACATGCCAAACTTCTCGGTGATGCGGGCGGACAGCCGCGTGCCGACCGCACGGTGCGTGTTGCGCACGGTGTAGGTGAGCTGCATCTTCTCGCCGCGTTCGAATACCGCGCGCGCATCCTTCATCATCTGCGCGTCCAGGCTGTCGGGCACCTCGTTGCGCCATTCCTTGAGCGAAAAACGGCGCTGTTCGTCGGGCGCATCGACCTTGGCCAGGATGGGGTTGAGGTCCAGGTCGTCCAGATGCTCGGCGCCGCGATTGACCTGCTTGAGCAGTTCGGTCCGGCCGATCACCTCGTCCAGGCTGCGGAAGCCCAGCCGCGCCAGTATCTCGCGCACTTCCTCGGCGATGAAGGTCATGAGGTTGATGACCTTTTCGGGCGTGCCGGTGAATTTCTGGCGCAGTTTTTCGTCCTGCACGCACACGCCCACCGGGCAAGTGTTGCTGTGGCACTGGCGCACCATGATGCAGCCCATCGCGACGAGGCTGAGCGTGCCGATGCCGAACTCCTCCGCCCCCAGGATCGCGGCGATGACGATGTCGCGCCCGGTCTTGAGGCCGCCGTCGGTCCGCAGCTTCACCCGATGCCGCAGGCCGTTGAGCGTGAGCACCTGATTGGCCTCACTCAGGCCCATTTCCCACGGCGTCCCGGCATATTTGATCGACGTCTGCGGGCTGGCCCCGGTGCCCCCGACATGGCCCGCGACCAGAATGACGTCGGCATGCGCCTTGGCGACGCCCGCCGCGACCGTGCCGATGCCCGCCTGGCTGACGAGCTTGACGCACACCCGCGCGCGCGGGTTGATCATCTTGCAGTCGTAGATGAGCTGCGCCAGATCCTCGATCGAATAAATGTCATGATGCGGCGGCGGTGAAATCAGCGTCACGCCGGGCGTCGAATGGCGCAGCTTCGCGATGAACTCCGTCACCTTGAAACCGGGCAGCTGGCCGCCCTCTCCGGGCTTGGCGCCCTGCGCCACCTTGATTTCGATTTCCTCGGCCGATCCCAGATATTCGGCATGGACGCCAAAGCGGCCCGACGCGATCTGCTTGATCACCGAATTCGCGTTGTCGCCATTTTCATAAGGGGTGAAGCGGTTGGCATCCTCGCCGCCTTCGCCCGACACCGCCTTCGCGCCGATGCGGTTCATCGCGATCGCCAGCGTTTCATGCGCTTCGGGCGACAAAGCGCCCAGGCTCATCCCCGGTGTCACGAATCGCTTGCGGATTTCGGTGGTGGCTTCCACCTCGTCAATCGGCACAGCTTCGCGCGCGAAGTTGAATTCCATCAGGTCGCGCAGATAGACCGGCGGCAAATCGCGCACACCGCGCGAAAATTGCAGATAGGTCGAATAGCTGTCGGTCCCGACCGCGGTTTGCAGCAGATGCATCAATTGCGCGGAATAGGCGTGGCTTTCGCCGCCGTTGCGCTGGCGGTAGAACCCCCCGACCGGCAGGCGCACGACCGCCGCGTCATAGGCCGCCTGATGCCGCAGCATCGCGCTGTAATGCAGCGACTGATAGCCTTCGCCCGAAATCTTGGCGGGCATGCCAGGGAACAGGTCGTTGACCAGTGCGCGCGACAAGCCGACCGCTTCGAAATTATAGCCGCCGCGATAGGAGCTGATGACCGCAATGCCCATCTTGGACATGATCTTGAGCAGCCCTTCGTTGATCGCCGTGCGATAGCGTTCGACGCACTGGTCCAGGCTCAGCTCGCCGAACAGGCCGCGCGCATGGCGATCCGCGATGCTCGCTTCGGCCAGATAGGCATTTACCGTGGTCGCGCCCACGCCGATCAGCACCGCATAATAATGGGTGTCGAGCGCTTCGGCGCACCGCACGTTGATCGACGCGTAGCTGCGCAGCCCCTTGCGCACCAGATGGGTGTGGACGGCGGCCGCCGCCAGCACGCCCTGAATCGCGATGCGCGTTTCGCTGACATGCTCATCTGTCAGGAAAATCTCGGTCCGCCCTTCACGCACCGCCTGCTCGGCCTCCTGCCGGATGCGGGCGATCGCGGCGCGCAGCTGTTCCTGCCCGCCCTCGGCCGGAAAGGTGCAATCGATTTCCGCGACCGCCGCGCCGAAATTGGCCTTCAGCCGCGCCCATTCGCCGCTGGTGACGACCGGCGATTCCAGCACCAGCACATGGCTGTTCTGCGCGCCTTCCTCCAATATATTGTGCAGGTTGGAAAAGCGCGTCTTGAGGCTCATCACATGCCGTTCGCGCAACGGGTCGATCGGCGGGTTGGTGACCTGGCTGAAATTCTGGCGGAAGAAATGGCTCATGGTGCGCGGCTTGTCGGAAATGACGGCCAGCGGCGTATCATCGCCCATGGACCCGATCGCTTCCTTCGCATCCTCGACCATGGGGCTGAGGATCAGTTCCATATCCTCCAGCGTCATGTTCGCCGCGACCTGCCGGCGCGTCAGTTCCGCCTTGTCCCACGCCGGCAGTGCGCTGGGCGCGTCGGCCAGGTCATCGACGGTCAGGAAGTCCTTGATCAAATCGCCATAGGGCCGTTCACCAGCGATCTGGTCCTTGATCGCGCGATCGTCGTAGATTTCGCCTTCCTGCAAATCGACCGCGATCATCTGGCCCGGTCCCATGCGGCCCTTGCGCACGATGGTGGTTTCGGGAACCACGACCATGCCGGTTTCCGATCCAACGATCAGCAGATTGTCCCCGGTCAGCGTATAGCGCAGCGGTCGCAGCGCGTTGCGGTCGACGCCGGCCACGACCCAGCGCCCGTCCGTCATCGCGAGCGCGGCCGGGCCATCCCACGGCTCCATGACGGAGGCGAGATATTCATACATGTCCGCATGCGCCTTGGGCAGTTCGGCATTGTCGCCCTGCCAGGCTTCGGGAACCAGCATCAGCTTGGCCGTAGGCGCGTCCCGACCCGATCGGCAGATCGCCTCGAACACGGCATCGAGCGCGGCGGTATCGGACGCGCCCGCCGGAATGACCGGCTTGATATCCTCCGACTGCTCGCCAAAGGCGAGGCTCGCCATCTTGATCTCGTGGCTCTTCATCCAATTCTTGTTGCCGCGGATCGTGTTGATCTCGCCATTATGGGCTAGCGTGCGGAACGGCTGGGCCAGCCACCATTGCGGGAAAGTATTGGTGGAATAACGCTGGTGGAAGATCGCGACACGGCTTTCGAACCGCTCATCCTGCAAATCGGGGTAGAAGACCGACAGCGATTCCGCCAGGAACAGCCCCTTGTAGATGATCGAGCGGCAGGACAGCGAACAGATGTAGAAATCCTGGATTTGCGCCGCGATCACCTTGCGCTCGATGCGCCGGCGGATGAGGTAGAGATCCTTTTCGAACTCGGCGACGTCGCGTTCCTCGGGCATCGGCCCGGCGATCATGATCTGCTCGATTTCCGGACGCGTGCGCTGCGCCTTTTCACCGATGACCGACACGTCGACCGGCACCTGGCGCCAGCCATAGATGGTGTAGCCCGCCTCGATGATCTCGCTTTCGACGATGGTGCGGCAGGTTTCCTGGGCGCTGAGGTCCGTGCGCGGCAGGAAGATCATGCCGACCGCGAGGCGATTGGGCAGCGGCTTGTGCCCGCCATCGGCGATCGCGTCGTCAAAGAAACGCACCGGCAGGTCGACATGGATGCCCGCGCCATCGCCGGTCTTGCCATCGGCGTCCACCGCGCCGCGATGCCACACGGCCTTCAATGCATCGATCGCGCTCGACACCACGCGCCGCGACGGCTTGCCATCGGTCGCCGCGACCAGCCCCACGCCACAGGCGTCGGATTCGAGGTCGGGATGATACATGCCCTGTGCAGCGATGCGCGCCCGTTCTTGCGGGCTGGCGGTGAAATTGGTGTCGCTCATCATGACTACCCTTGGATGCGGCCGTCCGCTTTCAACGTCGGCCTTGTTATTCCTGTACCCGCCGCGTGGAAGCGGGCGAAGATCGTCAATTCGCCTTGGCTGGGTCAGCGCCGATCAGGGTGACCAGGCGGTCGCGCTCGGCCTGCGACAACTGGTCATAGGTGCGCGGCTTGGGCAATTTGGCGAGTTCGGCTTCCGACGATTTCAGGATTTCCGGCATGGCCTGCAACATCTGCGGCATGACCTTTTGCATCCGCCCCAGATAATGGGGGTCGGTCGCCAGCTCCATGAAGCCTGCACCGAATTTCGCGCCTACGGGCGTCTTCATGAAGGCTGCGATCTGGTCCAGTTCCGCTGCCGAATAGCGATGGGCGAACGCTTCGGCCATGCCCGCGCGCATATCGGGTTCATATCTGCTCATGAAGCGCCCCATGGCCGGCATCATCGTGTTCACGATCACATCCATTCGCTTGCGGAAATTGGGGTCGATGATCGCCATCACTTGTTCCATCGTGCCTTGGCCCAGGGAGTCCGCCTTTTCGGGATCCATGCCGCCGACCTTCAGAAATTCACGGATCGGCATTTTGGTCATGCCATCCATCATCGGCCCCATCATCTTCTGCATCATCGGACCCATCATCTTTTCCATCGTGCCATCGGGCAGGATGACAGCGACAATGGGTTGGGCCTTGGCGAGCAACGCTGGATCAGTCGGCGTTTCGGCGGCGACGGGCGCCGCGATCTGCGCATACCCGGCGACCGGCGTCATCAGCATGATCAACGACAGAAACAGCCCGCGCCTCACGCCGCGACCCTCTCGCCCGAGGCCGCCTTGGCCTTCGCCTTCAGATAGCGATGCATATGCTCGGTCACGTCGCGGCCGTCGCGGATCGCCCAGACGACCAGCGAAGCGCCGCGCACGATGTCGCCGGCGGCGAACACGCCGTCCATGCTGGTCATCATCGTCTTGTGATCGACGCGCAGCGTGCCCCAGCGGGTGACCGACAGATCGTCTGCGCCAAACAAGCTGGGCAGGTCTTCGGGGTCGTAGCCCAGCGCCTTGATGACCAGGTCCGCCTCCAGCGTATGTTCGCTACCCGGATCGGGTTCGGGCGCGCGGCGGCCCGACGCATCTGGCTGGCCCAGCCGCATCTTCGTGACCTTGACGCCGGTCACTTGGTCGGTGCCTTCGAACGCGATCGGCGCGGTCAGCCACACGAACTCGACGCCTTCCTCCTCGGCATTGGCGACTTCGCGCTGGGACCCCGGCATATTGTCGCGGTCGCGGCGATAGAGGCACTTCACCGACTTCGCCCCTTGGCGGATGGCGGTGCGCACGCAGTCCATCGCCGTGTCGCCGCCGCCGATGACGACGACATTCTTGCCCGTCGCCAGCAGGCTGCCATCCTCATGTTCGGGCACCGCGTCGCCAAAGCCGGCGCGGTTGGAGGCGGTGAGGAAATCAAGCGCCTTCACCACGCCCGCCGCGCCCACGCCCGGCGCCTTGATATCGCGCGGCTTATAGACGCCGGTCGCGATCAGGATCGCGTCATGTTTTTCGCGCAATTGCTCCATCGTCGCGTCGCGGCCGACCTCGAAGCCTTCGTGGAAGACGATGCCGCCGTCCTTCAACCGCTGGACGCGGCGCATGACCACGTCCTTTTCCAGCTTGAAGCCGGGGATGCCATAGGTCAGCAGCCCGCCGGCACGGTCATGCCGGTCATAGACATGCACCTCATAGCCGGCGACGCGCAGATATTCGGCGGTGGTGAGGCCGGCCGGTCCCGCGCCGATCACGCCGATCGACTGGCCCATAGCCTTGCCGGGGACGAGCGGCTCGACCCAGCCTTCTTTCCAGGCGGTGTCGGTGATGAATTTTTCCACGCTGCCGATGGTGACGGCGCCGTGCCCGGAAAATTCGATGACGCAATTGCCTTCGCACAGCCGGTCCTGCGGGCAGATGCGGCCGCAGATTTCGGGCATGGTGCTGGTCAGGTTCGACAGCTCATAGGCTTCGCGCAGCCGCCCCTCCGCCGTCAGGCGCAGCCAGTCAGGGATATGATTGTGCAACGGGCAATGGGTGGAGCAATAGGGAACGCCGCATTGCGAGCAGCGCGACGCCTGCTCCTCCGCCTTGTCCACGATGAAGCTGCGACTGATTTCCAGAAAGTCGTCGGCGCGGTCGTCCGCGGCACGCTTGTCGGGATAGGCCTGGCCCAGTCCTACAAATTTCAGCATCGGATTGTCGGCCATTGCATGTCCTCAACGTCTGTGTTGGGCAAGCGCATAGCAGGAAAACCCGCAGAGTCACGCGGTTTGTGACTTATAAGACAGTAGTTATGACCTATTATCTTGAGCGTAAATGCAAAAGTTTCCTAGGTTTGCAATTTTCTTTCAAGTTATAGTTCCGGTCCGGACCTACCTCAACGAAAGCCAGACCAGTGCCGACGCGCCGGCGACGATTCGATACCAGGCGAAGGGCGCGAACCCATGTTTCGACACCAGCCCGACAAACGCCTTTATGACAACGATGGCAACGAGGAAGGACACGACGAAGCCCAGCGCGATACTGTCCCACCCGACTGCCGCGCTGGTGATCCGATCGCCCTTTTTGATAAGCTCCAGCGCCGTCGCACCCAACATGGTCGGGATCGCCAGGAAAAAGCTGAACTCGGCCGCGGTGCGGCGCTCCACCCCCAGCGTCAACGCGCCCATAATCGTCGCGCCGGACCGGCTGACGCCCGGCACCATCGCCAGGCACTGGATGAAGCCGATGCCGATCACGCGGACCATAGGAATGTCGGCGATGCCATGGAACAGGTCCTGCTTCACCATCCGTTCGATCAGCAGGATGGCAATGCCGCCCGCTATCAAGGCCCAGGCGACCACCTGCGGCGCGCCCAGCAAAATCTCGATATAGTCGTGCAGCGCTAGGCCGATGACCGCCGCCGGGATGAAGGCGACGACCAGATTGCGCAGGAAGCGCCAGCTTACCGGCTCGCGCCGCAGCAATCCCATCGCCACCGCCCAGAAGGTACGCCAGTAGAGCACCACCACCGCCAGGATCGCGCCCAGCTGGATGACGACGTTGAACATCGCCCAGGTCGACGCATCATAGCCCAGCAATTCGCTCGCCAGAATAAGGTGCCCGGTCGACGACACAGGCAAAAACTCGGTCAGCCCTTCGACAATGCCCAGCAGGATGACGGTGAGATAATGAAGGTCCATGGCGACGCCCTATTGCGCTTGCATAAAAAATCCTCCCCGGTTGCGGGGAGGAGCTTAATGGGCGGGACAGGCCGTGCCCGATCCCGCCCCGATGATTTCAGCCTGGCTCAGGCGCGCACGCGTCCGGCGAAGCGCCCATGGCGGCGATAGCGCACCAGCCATTTGTCGGCGACGGCCGCCATGGGCGTCGCTGATACGCCCAGCGCGTCGAGGCCCGGCGCGCCCGCGGCGGCGACATTGTCGCGGCCCAGCATCGCCAGCTGATCGCGCGTGATCGGCCCGCCCGGCAGCCTTGCGAGCAGCGAGGCGACGCCGCCCGGCACGTCGACGATCGGCTTGTCCCGGCCGATCTGCTTGGCGATCCAGCTGTTGATCTCCTTCATCGACAGGATTTGCGGCCCGGCGACCTCATAGACCGTGCCGCCATGCAGGTCCGGCCGTTCAGCGGCGTTGGCGATCGCGTCGGCCACATCGCCGACATAGACGGGCTGGAACTTGGTGGCACCGCTGATTATCGGAATGACGGGCATGGACGCGATGAGGTCCGCGAAGCGGTTGAGAAACTGGTCCTGCGGGCCGAAGATGATCGAGGGGCGGATGATCGTCGCGCCGGGAAAAGCCTCTTTCACCGCAGCCTCTCCCGACGCCTTGGACCGGCCATAAGCGGACGGGCTTTCCGCGTCCGCGCCGATCGCCGACACATGCACCAAGGCGCGCACATTGGCGGCGGCGGCGGCCTGTGCGACATGCGCCGCGCCCTGATGATGAAAGGCGTCGAAGTCGCCCGCCAATATGCCGACCAGATTGATGACCACGTCGCTGCCCGCGATCGCGCGTTCGACGGTCGCAGGCTTGCGGATGTCGGCAGCGACGAACTGGCTTTGCCCCAGCGCGCCCAGCGATTTCACCTTGACCGCACTGGCCAGGTCGCGCTGCGCGATCCGCACGCGCGCGCCCCGCGCCATCAGCGCCTGTGCGACCTGCCGGCCCAGAAAGCCGCCGCCGCCGAAGATCGTAACCAGACTGTCCTTCATCACGCGCGTCCCATATCTTCCAAGCTGAAGGGAATGACTCTGCCCATCCCCTTGCAACAGCCGCCGCGCGCTGACAACCGCCCCGCGCGCGCGCCGTTCCTTTTTTGCCCGTTTTGGCGGCTCGATCGAGCTATCAGCCGATCCAGCCTTGCAGGTCGGCGATCATCCACAGCCCCAGCAGCAGGAACAGCAACGCCGCCGCCAGTTGCAGCGCGCGCATCGGCACCTTGCGGGCCAGCGCCTCGCCAAAGAGCACGGCGGGCACATTGGCGATCATCATGCCCAGCGTCGTGCCGGCCGTCACGGCGAGCAGATTGTCGAACTGCGCGCCCAGCGCCACGGTCGCCACCTGCGTCTTGTCGCCCATCTCTACCAGGAAGAAGGCGAGCAGCGTAGTGAGGAACACGCCCGCCTTCGACGGGGCCTTGAGCGGGGCATCCTCGTCGATCTTGTCAGGGATCAGCGTCCAGGCGGCCATCGCGATGAAAGATGCGGCGACGGCATAGCGAAACCAGGGCTGGGTCAGCACGCCGGCGATCGAATGGCCGACCAGCGCAGCAAGGAAATGATTGGCGAGCGTCGCGACCAATATGCCCAGGATGATCGGCACCGGCTTGCGGAAGCGGGTGGCGAGCAGCATGGCGAGCAACTGGGTCTTGTCACCCATTTCAGCCAGCGCCACGAGCGCGCAGGACGTCAGCAGGGCATCCATTCGGGAAAATCTCCGGGCCGGGCTTTCTGCAACAGACACAATGCCACCGCCGCATTCCGCCCGGCCGGACAGGAACGCGTCGATGCCATTGGTCTCGCCCGATGCGGCTTTGCGCCGCGCCCCATGCGCCACGGCCTCTCGGCCGAATATGTTGACGCATGGCCCGTTCCGGAAAAAGGAACGGCTGGCTACTCCCCAGATGACGGGCCAGCGTCTAGGCGGTCAGGCGCAAGAACACAAGCCACCTGTCAGCTCAAAGGGCGGATCAGCGGGTCGGCACGGGTTCCGGCCCGGAATAATCGTAAAAGCCGCGGCCGGTCTTGCGGCCATACCAGCCCGCTTCGACATATTTGACCAGCAGCGGCGCGGGGCGATATTTGGGATCGCCGGTGGTGGTGAGAAACACGTTCAGAATTTCCAGCGCCGTGTCGAGTCCGACGAAATCGAGCAAGGTCAACGGCCCCATCGGATGGTTGAGCCCCAGCTTGCAGCCCTGGTCGATGTCGGTAACGCTGCCCACGCCTTCGCCCAGCACGAACACCGCCTCATTCAGCATCGGCAGCAGGATGCGGTTGACGACGAAACCGGGCGCGTCGAACGCATGAACCGCAGTCTTGCCGATCCGCGTGGCATAGGCTTCCACCGCCTCCACGACCTCAGGCGTCGTCGCCAGCCCGCGGATAATTTCGACCAGCACCATCACCGGCACCGGATTGAAGAAATGCACGCCGATGAACCGCTCCGCGTCAGGCGCGGCCTGCGCCAGCCGGGTGATGGGAATGGACGATGTGTTGGTCGCCAGGATTGCGTCCTTGCCCAGCAGCTTGCCGACATTGCCGAAAATCGCGCGCTTCACCTCCTCGCGCTCGGTCGCGGCCTCGATCACGAACTGGGCATCGGCCAGCGGCGCCAGTTCGCCCACCGGCGTGATGCGCGCCAGAACGGCGTCGGCTTCGGACTGGGTCATCTTTTCCTTGTCGACCGCGCGGGCCAGCAGCTTGGCAATATTCGCCTTGCCCTTTTCGGCGCGCGGCAGATCAATGTCGGACAGGATGACATCATATCCCGCCTGCGCCGACACCTGGGCGATGCCGATGCCCATTTGTCCCGCGCCAATGACGCCCAAGGTGCGAATATCCGTCATGCAAATCCTCCCTGTCCATCCTGCCCGTCCCCTTAGTCACGGCGCGCGCGCAAAACCAGAGGCGCGTTCTCATTATAATGGCCAGCCGGGCGGATGGGACGAGCAATCGAACGGAATGGCGCACGCAGCGATTTTCCCGCTTTGCCTAGCGCCCGCGCCATGGTTAAAAGCCCGCCATGCCCTTGCCCGAACCGATGCCAGCGCCAGCGACCGGACGCTTCCTGTCCGCCGTGCATCATTTCCCGCTGCGCATCTATTTTGAGGACACCGATCTTTCGGGCCTGGTCTATCACGCCAATTATCTGCGCTACATGGAGCGCGCCCGGTCCGACATGCTGCGTATCGCGGGCATCGACCAGCGGAGCGAGCATGAAGGGGGCAGCGGCGTCTATGCCGTCACCGACCTTGCGATCCGCTATCGCCGGCCCGCGCGGCTGGACGATGACCTGATGGTGGTCAGCCGGGTCGCCGCCGTGCGATCGGCCAGCTGCACCATTGCGCAATCGGTCATGCGCGACGACGAAGAATTGACCAACGCCACCATCACCGTCGCCTGGCTGACGCCGCAGGGCCGCCCGCAGCGCCAGCCAAAGGCCTGGACCGACATTTACACCCGCCTTTGCCAAGGGGAAGATCTCCACCCATGACGCTCAACCTGCCCGCCGGCGCGATGACCGACGCCGCGACCATTTCCCCGCTCGCCCTGTTCCTGCAGGCCGACATCGTCGTCAAAGGCGTGATGATCGGCCTGTTGCTGGCCAGCATCTGGACCTGGGCGATGATCATCGGCTTCAGCGTCACGCTGCGCAAGGCCAGCAAGGAAAGCCGCAAGTTCGAAGCGGATTTCTGGAAGGCCGAGGATATCGACCGTTTCTACGAAGCGCGTGGCAAGGGCAGCTTCCCGGCGGCCAAGGTCATGGCGGCCGGCGTCACCGAATGGCGCCGCTCGACCGCGCAGAAGGTGATCGACCGGGAAGGCACGCGCGACCGCCTGTCGACCGTCATGTCCAGCACCATCGCCAGCGAGGTCGATCGCCTGTCCGACCGGCTGAACATCCTGGCGACGATCGGATCGGTCGCGCCTTTCGTCGGCCTTTTCGGCACCGTTTGGGGCATCATGCGCGCCTTCACCTCGATCGCGGCCGAACAGAATAGCTCGCTTGCCGTCGTCGCGCCGGGCATTGCCGAAGCCCTGTTCGCGACCGCCATCGGCCTGTTCGCGGCTATCCCCGCGGTCATCGCCTACAATCGCTTCAGCCACGGCATCAACCGGCTGGAAGCGGCGATGACCCGCTTTGCCGACGGCTTTTATTCGACGCTCAGCCGCGAACTGGAGGCGCAACGCTGATGCCGCGCGCAGCTGACATACAGGGCGCGCGCTGATGGCGATGGCGGGTCCCCCTTCCGGGCGGCGCGGGCGCGGCCGCGCGCCCATGGCCGACATCAACGTGACGCCGCTGGTCGACGTCATGCTGGTGCTGCTCATCATCTTCATGGTGACGGCGCCGCTGCTGGTGACGGGTGTTCCTGTCAACCTGCCCGAAACCCGCGCCAAGGGGTTGGATCAGGACGCCAAGCCGACGGTCGTGTCGATCGACCGCGACGGCGGCCTGTTTATCGACGACGCGCAGATCAGCGACGCCGAATTGCCCGACCGCCTCGCCGAAATCATGGCCGCCAATGCCGGCAAGGCGGACGCGCCGCAGATTTTCCTGCGCGCCGACACCGCGCTCGACTATGGCCGGGTAATGCGGGTCATGGGCGAGCTGAACCGAGCCGGCCTCAACAAGGTCGCGCTGGTCAGCACCGGCTCGGACAGCGACGGTTCAGAATAGGGGCCATAGGTCGTTTATATGGAGCGCGCGGAAAAGATCGGCCTTGGCGTCGCGACGGCGGGACATGTCCTCCTGTTCGGCTTGCTATCGGCCGGATTCCTCTCGACCCCCAACCCGCTCAAGCTCAACAGCCCGCCCATGGACGTGAGCCTGGTGGACGAGGTGGCGCTCAAATCCATGGCGCCGCAGATTTCGACGCAGCCCCCCCCGCCCAGCGTCGCCCCGGACCAAGGTCCAACCGAAGAGGCCGCGCCTGCGCCTGAACCCGCGCCCGCGCCTGAACCGACCCCCGCGCCGCCAGAGCCTACCCCCGCCCCGCCGCGCCCCGCGCCCAAAGAAGCCCCGGCCAAGCCGAAGGAAAAGCCCGCGCCGCCCAAGAAGGCGACCGCCAAGACGCCGGCCCAGCCTAAGCCTGCGGCTGAAAAGCAGGCAGCGAAGGCAAAGCCCAAGCCAGAAAAGCCGACGCCAAAGCCGGCCGCCGCCGCGCCCGCCAAATCATCGAGCAAAGCCAAGAAGACAAGTGACGCGCCGGCCAAGGCATCGGGCGCGGGCAAGGCGGACAAGCCGCGCGGATCGCTGCTGGGCAAGGATTTCCTCAAGGGCATCGACACCAGCGCCGATGCCCCGCGCAAGGCCGCGCCGCCGCCTGCCGCCGCCATGGGGCCGGCGCAGAAATCCGCATTGGACGCGGAAATCCGCCGTCAGCTCAAACCCCATTGGCGTCCGCCTTCAGGCGCTGACGCCGACCAGCTCGTCACCTTGCTGGAGGTGCGGCTGGACAAGAGCGGCGCGCTCGTCGGCACGCCGCAGGTGATCGACCAGCTCGGCGTCACGGCCAGCAACCGCCCGCAAGCCAAGCTGCACGCCGAACGCGCGATCCAGGCGGTGAAACTCGCCGCCCCCTTCAGGAATTTGCCCCCTGAATTTTATGACCAATGGAAATGGCTCCGGCCACTCCGCTTTGACGCGAGGCTGAACCGATGAAAACGACCTTCCTGCGCACCCTGTCGCTTGCGACGGTCGCGCTCGCCGCCCTGTTGACTGCACCGGCCATGGCGCAACTGTCGGTCGATGTGACCGGCGACATTGACAGCAATCTCAAGATCGCGGTGCCGCCCATGCCCGCGCAGCAGGAAGCCGACACGCCGGCCGGGTCTGCCAGCGACCTTGGCCGCAAGATCGCCGAAGTCATCGCGTCGGACCTTAAAAGCTCCGGCCTGTTCGATCCTTCGGGACCGGGCGGCCTACCCGCCATACCCTTCCCCGAAGTCACCTTCCCCCAATATCAGAAATGGGGCGCCTACCAGGCGTTGGTGCAGGGCTTCGTGCGGACCAGTGGCGGCGAAGCCGACATCACCGTGGGCTGCTATCTCTATGACGTGGCGCTGCAACAGGAATTGACGCGCCAGGGCTATGTCGTCGCCCCGCGCGACTGGCGACGCGCGGCGCATAAATGCGCGGATGCCATCTATGCCCGCCTGTCGGGCGAAAGCCCCTTCTTCGACAGCCGCATCGCCTATATCGCCGAAAGCGGCCCCAAGGGGAACCGGACCAAACGGCTCGCCATCATGGACTCGGACGGCGCGAACCACCGCTTCATCACCAACGGCCAGTCGATCGCGCTCACCCCGCGCTTTTCCCCCGATTACAAATCCATCGTCTATGTCAGCTATCTGGGCAGCCGGGTCCGCCTCTATGTCTATGACATCGGCACCGGACAGCAGCGCCTTGTGACGGAAAGCAACAACCCGACCTTCGCGCCGCGCTGGTCGCCCGATGGCCGCAACATCCTCTTTTCCATGGCGGCGGCCGGCAACACCGACATTTATCGCGTCTCCGCCAATGGCGGATCGCCGGTGCGCCTCACCAACTCGCCCGGCATCGACGTGGGCGGCAGCTATTCGCCCGACGGCAGCCGCATCGTCTTTGAAAGCGACCGGTCGGGCGGGCAACAACTCTATGTCATGAATGCGGACGGGTCGAACCAGCGCCGGATCAGCCATGGCGGCGGCCGTTACGCGACGCCCGAATGGAGCCCGCGCGGAGACCTCATCGCCTTCACCAAGCTGTCGGGCGACTTCAAGATCGCGGTGATGACGCCCAATGGCGATAATGAGCGGATTCTGACCAATGGCTGGCAGGACGAACAGCCCACCTGGTCGCCCAATGGCCGCGTGCTGCAATTTTTCCGCACGACGCCGGGCCGCCAGGGCACCAGCCAGGTGTGGCAGGTGGACCTGACCGGCGTCAACGAACGGCGCATCCCGACGCCGCTCAGCGGGTCCGACCCGGCCTGGGGACCGCTGCTTCCCTGACCGGGCCGCCGGAACCCAATCGTCTTGACAGCGTAACGATGTTTACAGACCCTGTCGCCGCCCCCTCCCCTTCAAGCCGGGCGGCAGACAGCGCAACAAGGAGACCTTGTGATGAAATTGTCCCGCACCGTGCTCGCCGCAAGCGCCATCATCGCCCTTGCCGCCTGCTCGAAAAAGCCGCCGGCCGAGCTGCCCCCCGCGCCCGGTGGCACGGACGCTGGCAGCACCATGCCCACCGGCCCCGCCACGCCCGCCGGCCCGCGCAAGGGCAGCCAGGAAGATTTCGTCGCGTCGGTCGCCTCCGACCGCATCTTCTTCGGCCTCGACCAATATGATGTTGATGCTGAGGATCAGGCGACACTGCAAAGCCAGGCCGCCTGGTTGCAGCAGAACCCGTCGGTTCGCGTCACGATCGAGGGCCATGCCGACGAACGCGGCACGCGCGACTATAATATTGCGCTCGGTGAACGCCGCGCCAATGCCGCCAAAAACTATCTCGCCTCGCTCGGCATCGATCCCGGCCGGATCACCACCGTCAGCTATGGCAAGGAACGCCCCGCCGCGCTCGGCTCCGACGAAGCGGCCTGGGCGCAGAACCGCCGCGCGGTGACGGTCACGATCCAATATTGATCCGGGCGCTTCGACCCGATGACATGATGGCCCGCCGATCGCCCCTGATCGGCGGGCCTTTTCGTCCGCCGCAACAAATCTGCTGACAACGCCGCCAAATTGCCCGATACCCTTTCCGATATATGGGACGCGCCCGCCATATGGGACGCGCAAGGGGCAAGCATGGCGACACAGCATCAGGACGACAAACAGGAACAGGGGGTCAAGGGCACGCAGACCTTGATGCGGGCGCTCGACATCATGGACGAAGTGATCGACGGGCCGATCCGCGCTGCCGACCTTGCTCGCAAACTGGGCATGAGCAAGACCACCGCCCACCGGCTGGTGCAGGCGCTGCGCTCGCGCAACTATCTGTCGGTCACGCGCGACGGCTTCGCGCTGGGCCCGAAGTTATTGCAGCTGGGCGTGCTGGCGACCGAACAGATCGACTATGTCCGCGTCGCCCGCCCCTTCATGGAATTATTGTCCGAACGCACCGGCTTCTGCGTTTTCGTGGGCAAGCGGGAGGGCGAATTTTCCCGCCATCTCGACCGCGTCACCGGCACGCAGCGTCTGCGCGTCGCGACCGCGCCGGGCGACCGCCGCCCCATCGCGGAAACCGGCATCGGCAAAGCGTTGCTGCTCGACGAGGATGAGGAGACGTGGCAGCGCCTCTATGTCGAGGCCAAGGGCGGCACCGCCACCAAGGCGCAGATCGACCGTTTCCTCAAGGACATGCGCGCGCACAAAGCGCGTGGCATGGTGTTACATGACAGCGAGCTGGGCGATGGCGTGCGGTCCATCGCGGTGCCGATCCGCGATGCCAAGGGCCAGATCGGCATTGCCATCTCGATCGCCAGCGCGGCGCATTATCTGACCGACGATCTGCGCCCCGACCTTGCCGAACAGGTGCGTCGCGCCGCCGAACAGATTAGCGGCGCCGTGGGCTACGCCGCGCCACGCTGACGCGGGCCACCCCGACAAGAAAAAGGGCGCGGTCCACAGATGTGACCGCGCCCTTCAGGTTTGGGGAGGATTGGGGGGCTTACATTCGGTAGGTCACGCCAAAGGTGAAGGTCCGGCCGATCCGCGTTTCGAACAGCGTGTCCTGACGCTGGCTGTCGATATAAAGGCGGTTCTGTTCATCGGTCAGGTTTTGCGCCTCGACGATGATCTTCAGCCGGTCGGTGACATTGTAGCTGGCCGACGCATCCATATAGAATGTCTTGGCGTTGCCCTGAAGGTCGCTGCCCGGCGACGCCGGAATGCCGCGGATGAACTTGTCGCGGAAATTGCCGGTGGTGCGGATGGAGAACTTGTCATCCTCATAATAAAGCGTGCCCGACGCGGTATTTTTCGACAGGCCGACCAGGTCCGCCGTGGTTGTGACCGTGGGCGTACCGTTCACACTGGCAAGGATATAGTCGATCTTCGACGTGACATGGGTGTAGTTGGCCAGCACGCCGAAATTGCCCAGGAACCCGTCCAGGAAGGTGAAGGGAATCTGCGCGTTGAGCTCGATGCCCTTGAGCGGCCCGCCCGGCGTGTTGAAAGGCTGCGACACGGTGAACAGCTCGGTCGGCGCGGTGTTGGTCCCGTCCAGTAGCTCGATCGGCAGGCCCAGTTCGTTGAACGGGATCTGGCTGTTCACATTCTGGATGAAGCTCTTGATGTCCTTGTAGAAGAAGGCAGCCGACAGCAGCGATCCGGGGCGGAAATACCATTCCACCGCCACGTCGAACGTGTTGGCGCGAATGGGGTCGAGGAAGGGGTTGTTGACATTGCCGACGCGGGTCACGCCGTTGACGCCGCTGGTGGGCGTAAGCAGCCCCAGTTCCGGACGCGCCAGCACCTTGGCGCCCGACAGGCGGACAAGGACGTTGCGCACCGGCTCGATCACAATATTCGCCGACGGCAGCCAGTCGTCATAGCTGTTGGTGGCCGCGGCGAACTGCCCGCCAAGGCCGGTGGGCGATGTCGCGCTGGACACGGTGATATAGCCCGACGAGCGCATGTCGGTCTTGACGTAGCGCACGCCGATGTCGCCGCGCACGCCAAAACCGATCGCCTCCTCCAGATCGAAATTGGCCATGATGTAGCCGCTCATCACCTCTTCGCGGACCCGGCTGTCGCCGCCGCCGCATTCGACGCCGCAATAGCGCACCGAATCAAAGCCGAAGGTGTCGGCCCATTTTTCTGGGTCGATCGCTGCCCAGCTGGACGGCGCGCCATTGCCCCACAGCTTGTCGACGCCCGTGATCGACCGCGTAAGATCGGCCAGGCTGGTACCGGCCGGCAACGGCTGCATCACCAGGTCTGCCGAATAGGGCCGCAGGAAGGTCGATTTGAAATCGCTGCGGCGATATTGCCCGCCCGCCCGGAAGGACAGCGCGTCATTGACCGTCCATTTCAGGTTCATTTCGCCGGTCATGTTGTCGGTGGTGTTCTTCGACGGCTTGCCCTGATAGCTGAAGCCGCCAAGGACCGTGCCATCGGGCCGACCCGGCGCATAGTTGAAGCTGGCCGGATCATTGACGTCGATGCCGAAGCCCAGAACGGGCGTCGTGCCGCCATCGCGGAAATCGATGGTGAAGCCATCAGTGTCGATCGCGTCCATATAGGTTTGCAGGCGCTTCTTGCCGTCCCAGATCGACCGGTTGAAGCCGACGATGCCGCTCACTTCCAGATTGTCGTTGAGGCGACGGCGGAAATTGAGGTTCGCCTGCTTGAAGGTCGATACGAAATTGTCGACCAGTCCTTCCGACCGCACATCGACGCCGTCGAACGCGCCATAGACGAGCGAGCCATTCTCATCGAATTCGACATCGCGTACCGACGTCATCGGCTGACCATTATTGGACGCCGACCGCGCGAAGGAGACAGCGGCGATATAATTGTCGCGCCGCGTGACTTCGAACCGCGAATAAAGCAGGTCGAGCGAAATGTCGGTGTCGTCGTCGGGATTAAATTGCAGCGTCAGCGATCCGCCGATCCGTTCCTGATCTTGTTCGCTGTTGAGGTAGCGCGGCAGGCGCGGCAGGAAGGCACCGCTGCCCGGCGTATTGGGCAGGTCGTCACGCCGCAGGTCCTGAATCGCCTGATAGGCGGCAGGGTCGCTGGTGCGTGGATTGCCTGTGCTGCAATTTTCCGCCGTTACACCGCGCAAGAGCAACTGCTCGGGCGTCTGGCCGGCGGTGTTGATCGGCGCGCCCAATGGCGAACAAAAACCGCCATTGGTATTAGCCGATAATATATCGACCGCTGAATAGCCGACTTCGCGGATATTGCGCTTCTGATAGGCGATCGAACCGAGGATGCCGAAGCCGCTGTCGCCGAATTTCTTGGAAATCAGCATCGACGCGCGCGGATCGACCTGTTTCGACAGTTCGTTATAGACGCCGCGCGCGGTCATGGAGAGGACGAAATCGTCCTTCTGGTCCATCGGTTTGGGCGCGGACAGGTCCACCGTCGCGCCCAGCGATCCTTCCTCCACGTCCGCCGACGGGGTCTTGCGCACCGTCAGCGCGGAGAAGATTTCGGTCGGGAAGACGTTGAAATCGAAGCTGCGGCCATTATTGCCCGCGCCATAAATGTCCGACGAACCGGTCTGCGACGTGCCTTCCATCCCGTTGATCCGCACGCGGGTGAAGCCGGCGCCCAGGCCGCGCACCGAAATATTGCGGCCTTCGCCGCCGTCGCCACGCGCCAGCGCCACGCCCGGCACGCGCTGCATCGATTCCGCCAGGTTGGAGTCGGGGAATTTGCCGATATCTTCGGCCACGATCGAATCGATCGCCGCGGCTTCCTGCCGCTTCATGCCCAGCGCGCTGTCCAGCGACGCGCGGAAGCCGGTGACGACAATGTCCGCTGTGTCCTGCGGTTCTGCCTGTTCCTGCGCAGCGGCGGACGCGCCGATCATCATGGTCGAAATCATCGCCAGCGCCGACACCCGGCGCGCGAACATGGCACGTGTCACCTGAACAGACATAGATCCTCCCCTTCGATTCCGGCCTTTCCCGGAAGTCCCGCTATATGGAACCATTGCTCAATTTATACGGATTCGCGCGTCAATGCCATAGAAATCAACATATGGCTAATAATCCCACATTATGAGCTGCATGAAGGATAAAGGCCTTGTCGTTTCGGCAAGTCCCGATATATGGTTCGCAAAACTATTTAACGGGACGGAGAATCCCTTTTGAGGATATTGGCCCCACGTCATCCCGCCAGGCGCGGGCCGCACCCATCGCCGCCTCTGCACGGGCGGTCGGCTTGGGGGAATATGCCGACCTCGGCATATTCCCCCATTTTGCGTCCTTACCGGATGTGCAGCCCGTCATGAGTCTGCCGCTCTTGCTGATCGCCATGGCCGCTGCCGCGCCGGCTTCCCTCCATTTCGACCTCAGCGACCGATCGCCGCAGCGCCATCAGGTCTATCAGCCCGGCGGGCATGGCATGGAGCCGGGCGCGACGGAGCGCGACTATCTGTTTTCCGTTGCGCTGCCGGAGGGCAATTATCGCGTGACGGTGCGGCTGGGCAGTCGCACATCGGCCGGCAACACCAGCGTCAAGGCGGAAGCACGGCGGTTGATGCTGCGCAATATCGCCACGCGCAAGGGCCAGTATGTAGAGCGCAGTTTCCTGGTCAATATCCGCACCCCCGCGCTGCCGCCGCCCCCTGAAAATGCGCCCGGTGGCGCGCGGGTGCTGCTGACGCCGGGCGACCGCGCCGAATATACATGGGATGACAAGCTGACGCTGGAATTTCTGGGCCAGCCGCGCGTCGCCTCGCTCGACATCGCGTCCGTCGATGCGCCGACCCTGTATCTTGCCGGCGATTCCACCGTTACCGACCAGTATGCCGAACCGGCGGCCAGTTGGGGCCAGATGCTGCCGGCCATGCTGGACGATCAGGTCGCGGTCGCCAATCATGCCAAGTCCGGGGCGACGATGAAAAGCTTTTCCAGCGACCTGCGCCTGGCGAAATTGCTGTCGGGCATGAAGGCGGGCGACTGGCTGTTCATCCAGTTCGGGCATAACGACCAGAAACGGCAATGGCCGCAAACCTATGTCGATCCGCAGACCACCTATCCCGCCTGGCTGCGCGTCTACATCGCCGAAGCCCGGCGGCGCGGCGCGCATCCGGTGCTGGTCACATCGCCCGAGCGGCGCAATTTCGACGCCGGGGGCCGGATAGAGGACACGCTGGGCGCCTATGCCGATGCGATGCGCCGTGTCGCTCGGGAAGACGGCGTGCCGCTGATCGACCTGAACGCTGATAGTCGCGCCATCTACGAAGCGCTTGGTCCCGACGTCGCCCCCACTGCCTTCAACGATGGCGGCCGCGACAAGACGCATCACAATAATTATGGCGCTTTCCTGTTGGCTAGCGCCGTGGCGCAGCGGATCCGGACGATCCTTCCCGATCTTGCGCCGCACGTTACGGCGCCGGCATTCGATCCGCGCCATCCGCCGAGCGAAGAGCAAATCGCCATCGTGCCCAGCCTGATCCACAGCGATCAGCGCCCGGCCGGCAATTGAGCATGATGGCGATGAGCCGCCGCGACGTCGCACTGGGCCTGATCGCCGGCGGCTTTGCCAGCCTGCCTTTCCCCGCCCATGCCGCGCGCCAGTTCGACGTGCGCGATCATGGCGCGCGCGGCGACGGGCGGACGATCGACAGCGCCGCGATCAACGCCGCGATCCTGGCCGCATCCGCGGCCGGCGGGGGCACCGTCATCGTGCCGCGCGGGCGCTATCTCTGTTTTTCCCTGCGGCTGCAGAGCCGCGTCACCCTGTTGCTGGCGGACGGCGCGGTGATCGAGGCGGCCGACCCTGCCCGTCATGCAGGGCGCTATGACCTGCCCGAAGACGGCATCGACCAGCTCTATCAGGATTTCGGCCACAGCCATTGGCACAACAGCCTCATCTGGGGAGACAATGTCGAACAGGTGGCGATAACGGGGGCGGGCATGATCCATGGCGTGGGCCTCACCCGCGATGGCCCCGGCGCGCGCTGGAAGAAGCAAACGGGCGAACGGCCGCTATCCATGGCGCAGATGACCGATGCCGATATCGCAAGGCTGGAGCCGGACGCGGCGAAGATGCACGGCCTTGGCAACAAGGCGATCGCGCTCAAAAATGGCCGCGACATTCGCCTGTCGGGCTTCACGATCCTGAAGGGCGGGCATTTCGCCATCCTGGCGACCGGAACGCAGCGGCTGACGATCGACGGCCTTTCCATCGACACCGATCGCGACGGCATCGACCTCGACTGCGTGCGCGATGTGCTGGTGGAACGCTGCCGCGTCAATTCGCCCAATGATGACGCCATCGTGGTCAAGAGCAGCTATGCGCTCGGCCGCGCCATCGCGGCGGAAAATATCCTGATCCGCGATTGCGACGTGTCGGGCTATGACATGGGGTCCATGCTGGACGGCACGCGCGGCACCACCCAGCAGGTCGCCCCAGATCAGGACCGGGTCACGGGCCGCATCAAGCTGGGCACCGAAAGCAATGGCGGCTATCGCAACATCCGGATCGAGGATTGCCGCTTCACGCGCTCCCGGGGCCTCGCGCTGGAAACCGTCGATGGCGGAGCGATGGAGCATATCGTCGCCCGCCGCCTCACCCTGCGCGACGTCACCACCGCGCCGCTGTTCCTGCGCCTCGGCGACCGCCGGCGTGGGCCGCAGGACACCGGCATCGGCATGATTCGCGACGTGGAAATCCGCGAAGTGGACGCGCGCGGCATCGATCACCGCTTTCCCGCCGCGCTGGCGGGCCTGCCCGGCCACCCGATCCGCGACGTGGTGCTGCACGACGTCCACCTGGCTTATGCCGGCGGCGGGACGGCGCAGGACGCCGCGCGTCGCCCGGCCGAACTGGCCGACGCATATCCCGAACCCAGCATGTTCGGCGTACTGCCCAGCTGGGCGCTCTGGGCACGGCATGTCGACGGGCTGACGCTCGAGCGCTTCACTGCGACGACCAAAGCGCCCGATGCGCGGCCGCCGTTGCTGCTCGATGACGTCGCCCGTCTCACCATGCGCGACACGCCTTTGGCTGATTGACGAACATATGGGACACTGCTACCAAATATCGGTCTAAGGTTCCATAATATGGTTCATCGAGGGGAAGCCATGACGATCCACGCCTTCAAGATGCAGCTCAAGCCCGGCGTGGTCGAGGAATATCGCCGTCGCCATGACGAGATATGGCCCGAACTGTCCGCTTTGCTGTCCGAATCGGGCATCCATGACTATTCAATCTTTCTGGACGAAGACACGCTCAGCCTCTTTGCCGTGCTCAAGCTGCGTGCCGACAACAGCCGCGACGCCCTGCCCGATCATCCGGTGATGAAGCGCTGGTGGGACTATATGGCGCCGCTGATGGAAGTGCAGCCGGGCAACCAGCCGCGCGAATGGCCGCTCCCCCTGCTGTTCCACATGGATTGACGGCACACCCATGCGCACCCTGATCGCCGCCCTGCTGCTGGGCTCCTCACTCGCTGCCGCACCCCTGCCCGTCCGCGCGCAGGAAGCCCGGCCCACCGCCAACCTGTCCGCGCCGGTCAAGACGTTCGGCCGCGTTTCCTATGACGCGCGCTCGCTGATGATTGATGGCAAGCGGGCCATCATCTGGGGCGGGGAATTCCATCCCTTCCGCCTGCCTTCGCCCGATCTGTGGCGCGACATCCTTCAGAAGATGAAGGCCAGCGGCTTCAACACCGTCGCCCTCTATTTCGACTGGGGCTATCACAGCCCGAAACAGGGCGTTTACGACTTTACCGGCATCCGTGATCTCGACCGGCTGCTGACGATGGCGGAGGAAGAGGGCCTCTACGTCATCACCCGCGCCGGCCCTTATGTGAATGCGGAACTGACGCGCGGCGGCTTTCCGGGCTGGCTCGTCAACCAGCGCGCCCGCGCCCGCACCGACGATCCCGATTATCTCAAGGCGGCCGACGAATGGCTGAGCCACATCAATCCGATCATCGCCCGGCATCAGATCAATGCGGACCCCAAGCGCAAATATGGGGTCATCCTGCACCAGATAGAAAATGAGCTGGCGCTGACCACGCCGGCGCAGCGGCGCTACATGGACCATATCTTTGCCAAGGCGCGCGCCGACGGCATCACCGTGCCGATCTTCCATAACGATCAGGGCCGCAACGGCTATTGGGTGCCGGAAAGCAGCCAGGTGGAAAAGGTCGTCCACGGCCCCAACGATATGTATGCGTTCGACGGCTATCCTGGCGGCACCTGCACAGTGGAGGGCGAACCCACGCGCGGGTCGGCCGCACCCGACTGGGGCTATTATGGTCCGGGCGGCCCAAAAGGCGGCGCATCGGCTTCCCCCGACACGCCCGGCTTCCTCGCCGAATTTGGCGGTGGCTGGTTCGACTATTGGGGATCAAACGGCGGCTATGACTGCAACGCGATCCAGCGCGGCAAGCGGTTCCAGCGCGTCTTCTATGGCACCAACCTGGCCAACGGCATCGGCATCCAGAGCTTCTACATGACCTATGGCGGCACCAGCTGGGGCTGGCTGCCCGCCCCGGTCGTGTTCACCAGCTATGATTATGGCGCGGCCATTTCCGAACCGCGCGCGCTGCGTGAGAAAGCGGAGGAGATGAAGCAGCTGGGCGGCCTCATCGCCTCTGTCCCCGACCTGGCCGGCATGATTCCCGCCGGCGCTGTCCAGATCAGCGATCCCGACATTCAGGTCTATCATAACAAGAGCCCGGAAACCGACACCCGCTTCCTGATGGTGACGCACAAGCCGTCTAATGGCCAAAGCCGCGACAGCTTCAGCTTCACCGCCGACCTGCCCGATGGCCGCTATACCGTGCCGATGCAGCTCAATGGCTTCGACGCCAAATGGCTGATCGCGGGCGCAAATCTGGGCGGTCAGCGGCTCGTCTATTCGACATCGGAGCTGCAATCGGCACAGGGCATGGGCGACCGCGACGTGCTGCTGTTCTACGGCCGTGCGGGCGAACCGGGTGAAACCGTCCTGCGCTACGCCTCCGCGCCCCGCGTGACGTTGATCGAAGGACAGGCGACCAGCGCCTTCGACGCGGGCAAGGGCGACCTCAAGATCAGTTACACCCATCAAGGCCGCGCGATATTGCGGGTCGAAGGCGGCGGGCGTCCCCCGCTGACCCTCATCCTTGCCGATGAAGCGGAAGGTGCGCGCTACTGGCGGCGCGACGGGATGCTGGTGCGCGGCCCCGTCCTGCTGCGCGATGCGTCGGTGCGCGGCGGCACGCTCGCGCTCACCGGCGATACCGCGCAGGACAGCCCGCTCGAAATTTGGGCGCCTGCCGCCGTGCGCGCCGTCACATGGAATGGCGCCCGGGTCGCAACCGCCGCCACGCCGGCTGGCAGCATCGCCGCCAGCCGGCCGCTCGCGGGACCTGCCGACATTGCCCTGCCGCCGCTCACCGACTGGCGCATGGCCAAGGGCTCGCCCGAATCCGATCCCACCTTTGACGACAGCACTTGGCAGGCGATCGATCGCCGCGCCTATGCCAGCACCACCGCCCGCCCCGATGGCCAGCCCAACATGCTGATGGACGCCTATGGCTTCCATGAAGGCGACGTCTGGTATCGCGGTCGCTTCACCGGCACGCCCGACGCAAAGGCACTTTCGCTTTTCTACGGCGCGGGCGGATCAGGCCTCGTCCAGGCATGGATCGACGGCCGGTTCCTGGGCGAAGCGGAAACGCCCCATGGCCTCCCCCGCCCGATCACGACCGGCACGGCCCGCTTCGCCCTGCCCGCGAGCGCACAGTCGGGCGATCATGTCCTGTCCGTCATGGTCCGCAACAATGGCCATAATTGGGACCTGGATTCCGACGATTTCCACAAGGAAGCGCGCGGCCTTGTGTCCGCCTCGCTGGAAGGCGGCCCGTCCGGCCGCAGCTTCGCCGTGCCGATCGACTGGAAGATCCAGGGGCGCAAGGGCGGCGAGACGCTGGCCGACCCGGTGCGGGGCGTCGCCAATAATGGCGGCCTGTATGGCGAGCGGATGGGCTGGCACCTGCCTGGCTTCGACGACAGCGCATGGGCGAAAGCCAGCGTCCCCGCGCAACAGGCGACAGCAGGCACCAACTGGTTCCGCACCGCCTTCACCCTTGCCGTGCCCAAGGGGCAGGACGCGACCATTGGCCTGAGCTTCGGCAATCCCGATACGCCGCGGTCACCGGTTCGCTATCGCGTGATGATCTTCGTCAACGGCTGGAACATGGGCCAGTTCATCGCCCATGTCGGCCCGCAACGCACTTTCCCCATTCCTGAAGGCATCCTCAATCATCGGGGCGAAAATCATGTCGCGCTCGCCGTCACGTCGGACGGCGCGCCCGGTGACGCGCTGGAAAGCGTGCGCCTCGTCACCCTTCGCAACGTCAAAGGCGGTCTGCCCGTGCAGATGGTAACCGCGCCAAAAGCACCTTCAGACCTCAAGGAGATCAAATAACGTGGCCGCTCTCAACCATGACGTCCCGCGCAGCCAGATCGTCGATTCCATCGGCCGGCTGATGGACAATCTCGTCAATATCAAGGACGAGACCGGCGAATTCCTGCTCCATCTGGACGATGGCCGCATCATCGACACCAAGGGCTGGGCCGGATGGGAATGGACCCATGGCGTCGGCCTGTTCGGCATGTGGCGCTATTATGAGCAGACCGGCGACCGGACCGCGCTCGCCATCATCAAGCAATGGTTCGAGGATCGCTTTGCCGAAGGCACGCCGACCAAGAATATCAACACGATGGCCCCGTTCATCACGCTCGCCTATCTCTACGAGCATGAGCCCGACCCGCGCTACATCCCCTATCTCGACACCTGGGCCGAATGGCTGATGGCGCCCGATGGCCTGCCCAAGACCGAAGAGGGCGGGTTCCAGCATATCGTCTATAATGACGAAAATCCCGGCGAAATGTGGGACGACACGCTGATGATGTCGGTCCTGCCGCTGGCCAAGATCGGCCTGTTGCTGAACCGCCCCCATTATATCGAGGAAGCCAAGCGCCAGTTCCTCGTCCACATCAAATATCTGTTCGATACCAAGACCGGCCTGTGGTTCCACGGTTGGGATTTCAACGGCCGCCACAATTTCGCGCAGGCGCTGTGGGCGCGCGGCAATTGCTGGGTGACGATCGCGATCCCTGAAATCATCGAGATTCTCGACCTCAAGGATGGCGACTTCTTCCGCACTTTCCTGATCGACACGCTCGCCGCGCAGGTAAAGACGCTTGCCGAGACGCAGGACGCGGAAACCGGCCTGTGGCACACGCTGATCGTCGATCCGACCAGCTATCTGGAAGCTTCGGCCACCGCCGGCTTTGCCTATGGCATCCTCAAGGCCGTGCGTAAGGGCTATCTGCCCCGCCATTATGAGGATGTCGGCATCAAGGCGGTGCGCGGCGTGCTCGCGAACATCGACGAAGCCGGCGAATTGCAGCAGGTCAGCTTCGGCACCGCGATGGGCGACACCCAGCAATTCTACAAGGACATCGCGCTCACTTCCATGCCTTATGGCCAGAGCCTCGCCATCTGCGCGCTGGGCGAGTTTCTGCGCACCTATATCTGACGCGGAAGGCGGAGGCCGAAAGGGAGATGGAAGGACCGTTCGACCGTCGCTTTCTGCTGAAGGGCGCCGCCGGCATGTCGATGCTGGCGGCGCTTCCCGCGTTCGAGCCGAACCGCGCCTGATGCTGGCGCGGCTGTTCCTGATCCTGATGCTGCTCGTTGGCGGCGCACGCGCGCAGGCCGCCGACTGGGTCGGCGCCGCCGCCGGGCCAGGCAGCTTTCCGCTCGCGGCCGATGGCGCGGTCGCGCGGATCGTGACCGATCCCGCCGATCATGCGGTGGTCCAGATCGCCGCCACCGACCTGCGCGCCGACATCGCCAGGGTCACCGGCGCATCCCCCGGCGGCACGGCACAGGTCTGGATCGGCACGCTGGGCCGCAACGCCGCCATCGACGGGCTGGTCGCCAGCGGTCGCATCGACGTGTCCCGCCTGCGCGGCGCATGGGAAAGCTTCCTCATCCAGACCATCGACCACCCCGCGCCCGGCGTGCGGCAGGCGCTGCTCATCATCGGCAGCGACCGGCGCGGCACCGCCTATGGCGCCTATGAGTTGTCGCAGGCCATCGGCGTGTCCCCCTGGCATTGGTGGGCGGACGTCACGCCGCTGCATCGCGACGCGCTGCATGTCTCACCGGGCACCCGCCGCTTCGGCCCGCCTTCGGTGCGCTATCGCGGCATCTTCCTCAATGACGAGGATTGGGGGCTCGTCCCCTGGGCGGCGGGCACCCATGCCCCGGACGAACCGCCGCTTGGCCCCAAAAGCTACGCTCGGGTCTTCGAACTGTTGCTCCGGCTCAAGGCTAATCTGCTCTGGCCGGCGATGCACCGCATCACCCGGCCCTTCAACGCCGATCCCGCCAATGCCGCCTTGGCCGATCGCTATGCCATCGTCATGGGGTCCAGCCATGCCGAACCGATGCTGCGCAACAATGTGGGCGAATGGACTGCCCCGGTCGCCGATTTCGACTATGCGAAAAATCCCGGCGGCGTCGGCGCCTATTGGCGCGAACGAGTCGCGACTAACGCCCGCTATGAAAGCGTCTGGACGCTGGGGATGCGCGGCATCCATGACAGCGGCATGGTCGGCCCCACCAGCATGGCGGACAAGCGCGCAACGCTGGAGCGCATCTTCGCCGACCAGCGCGCCATGCTCCATGACCATGGTATCGAACACGCGCCGCAGGTGTTCATGCCCTATAAGGAAGTGCTCGACATTTATCGCGCCGGGCTGACCGTTCCCGACGACGTCACGCTGATGTGGCCGGACGATAATTTCGGCTATATCCGTCGCTTCCCCGATGCGGCCGAACGCGCCCGGCCGGGCGGATCGGGCATTTACTATCATCTCTCCTATCTTGGCGCGCCGCTGTCCTATCTCTGGCTCTCCACCACGCCGCCGGCGCTCATCCGCGAAGAGATGGGCCGCGCCTGGGATCGGGGCGCGCGGATGATGTGGGTGGCCAATGTCGGCGATCTCAAGCCCGCCGAGCTTGCCACCGACTATTTTCTGCGCCTCGCCTGGGATGTGGAAGGGACGCGCGCGCGGCCGATCGACGATGTTGTTGCCCAATGGGCGGACAAGACCATCGCGCCGGGACAGGGCGCGCGGATCGCCCCGCTCTTTGCCGCCTATCACCGGCTGAACTTCGCGCGGCGGCCCGAACATCTGCAATGGTATCTGCCCGGTGAAAAGGCGCGCCCCAGCCCGCTCGACATCGCGCAGGCCGATGCCCGGCTGGCCGAATTTGCGCGGCTGGAGGCGGCCACCGACGCCCTCGCCCCGTCAATTCCTGCCGCGCGGCAGGATGCTTTTTTCGAACTGCTCGCCTATCCAGTGCATGCTTCCGCCGCCGCCAACCGCCGCGTCTTTGCCGCCGAAGCCCATGACCGGCTGCGCGATACCGACCTTGCGGGAGCGACGGCGCGGGGACGGATGGCCTGGGCGGCCGACGCACAGCTTCGCGCGCTGACCCGGCGCTATAATCGCGACCTTGCCGGCGGCAAGTGGCGGGGCATGATGGCGATGGAACCGGCCGACGGCCAGTGGCGCAGCTATCGCATGGCCGCGCCGCTGCTGCCCGCCGCTGACGCGCCGCTGCCTGGACCCAGGTCCGGCGCCACGTCCCCCGCGCCCGCGCCGACCGTCGCGCCTATCATCGTCGCGCCGGATCGTTTTGCCGTGTCGGCCGGCTGGCGCAAGGTGGATGGCCTTGGGCGGCAGGATGGGGTTCTGGCGAGCGATGGCAGCGGCGCAGCCCGCGTCCGGATCAATCTACCCCACGGTTCATGGCGCATGGTCGTAGATATACTCCCTACCTATGCCAATGCGGATGGTGGCCCGCTGCGTTTTGTCGCGAGAGTCGATGGGAGACGTCAAAGCCTGGAGATTCCCCGCACGACCGGAGACCGCGACTGGGCCGATGCAGTGCTGGACAATCGGATTACCATGCCCGTCCCCGCGCGGCTTGACGGCGGCGCGAACCGCATAGCCCTTGAAGGCGCAGGAGAACCGTTGCTGGTGGAGGCGGTGCGGTTCCTGCCGGAACGGATGTTGGATGGCAGCTTGCACTAATTCCAAAATATGTGATAGCGACCCACTATATGACATTAGCTATGTCACGTGCGCGAAGATCAGGAAGAATGGGCGCATCGCATGACGAGGCGGAGGAACTGAATTGCCCGATATTGCCCCACCCGTGACGCGCCCGGTCCGCCTCCACAATTACCTCGCCTATGGCTCCAACGACGTGCTGGGTGCCGGGTCGATGGCGGTGATCTCGGGCTGGGTGCTGATCTTCTACACGCAATTTTGCGGCCTGTCCGCCGGCCAGGCGGCGACCATCTTTGCCGTGGCGCGCATTCTCGATGCCTTCGCTTCACCGATGATCGGCTATATTTCGGATCATTTCGGCGGCACCTGGCTTGGCCAGCGTTTCGGCCGTCGGCGCTTCTTCATCCTCGCGGCCATTCCCCTGCTGCCCAGCTTCGCGCTGATGTGGCTGCCAGGGCAGGGTTTCTGGTATTATCTCGTCAGCTACGTGCTGTTCGAATTGGTCTACGCGATGGAGATCATCCCGTTCGAAACGCTCGCCGCCGAAATGTCGAGCGACTATCGGACGAAAGCGAAATTCGCGGGGTCGCGGATTCTCTTCGGTCAGGCGTCCGCCATCCTCGCCGGCTTCCTGCCGCTCTGGCTGATCGAGGCGCTGGGTCGCGACAGCGCCGACACCTTCTTCTACATGGGCATCATCTTCGCCATCCTGTTCATGGCCACGGCGGGCCTGCTTTACGCATTCAGCTGGGAACGGCATCTTCCCGCCGAAGCCGCCGCCGCGGCGCGGGCCGGCCC
>NZ_DJDV01000074.1:0-29563 GCF_002431195.1 Sphingobium sp. UBA5915
TCTTGCCCGCGCCATTGGGACCTAAAATGCCGTAGATCGCGCCCGCGGGCACCGCGATGTCGACGCCATCGACCGCGCGGAAGTTGCCGAATGTCTTGACGAGCCCATGGCCTTCGACGGCGAAGACGGGCATGGGGGCCGGAATGGAGGCGGAGGACGGGGCCGGGGTGTCGCCGATCATCCCGCCCTGATAGTCTGGACCCGTGGCCGTGCCTATAGAAACCTTGGAGCAGCGCCTTAAGGCGCAGGCGCAGCAGCTGGGCTTTGCCGCCTGCCGTATCGCCGACGCCGACGCCGCGCCGCAAAGCGCCGCGCGGCTGCGCCAATGGCTGGACGCCGGCCATCATGGCGACATGCTGTGGATGGAGGAGCGCGCCGACCAACGCGGCTCGCCGCGCGGCCTGTGGCCCGCCGTGCGCAGCGTCATCATGCTGGGGATGAGCTATGCGCCGGGCCGCGATCCGCTGGCGCTGGCCGATGCGCCCGACCGCGCGCGCTTTTCGGTCTATGCGCAGGGCAAGGATTATCACGATGTCGTCAAGAAGGCGCTGAAGGCGCTCGCCCGCTGGCTCGTGGAGCAGCAGGCGCGCGAGGGCGAGGCCGGCGGGCTCAAGGTCTTCGTCGATACAGCGCCGGTGATGGAAAAACCCCTAGCGCAGGGCGCGGGGCTTGGCTGGCAGGGCAAGCACAGCAATCTGGTCAGTCGCGACCATGGCAGCTGGCTGTTCCTGGGGGCCATCTATACCGAACGGGCGCTGACGCCTGACGCGCCCGAACGCGATCATTGCGGCAGCTGCACCGCCTGTCAGGCCGCCTGCCCGACCGATGCCTTCCCAGCCCCCTATGTCGTCGATGCGCGCCGCTGTATATCCTACCTCACCATCGAACATAAGGGGCCGATCCCGCAGGACCTGCGGGAAGGCATCGGCAACCGCGTTTATGGCTGCGACGATTGCCTGGCGGTCTGCCCCTGGAACAAATTTGCCGACCATGCCGCCGCGAACAAGGCGTTCCTCGGCCGAGCCGAACTCGCCGCACCCGACATCGGCGACCTGCTCGACCTCGATGACGCGACCTTTCGCGAAATTTTCTCCGGCTCGCCGATCAAGCGCATCGGCCGCAACCGCCTGGTCCGCAACGCCGCCATCGCCGCAGGCAACAGCGCCGACCCGCGCCTGCTCGCACGCTTACGCCCCCTGTGCGACGATGAAGACCCCGTCATCGCCGAAGCCGCTGCCTGGGCCATCGCCAAACTCACCGCCTGACCGCCCGCGTCCCCTGACGGCGGAGGTGCCGGAGTCATCCTCCCCCGTCAGGGGAGGTGGCAGCACGCAGTGCTGACGGCGGGGTGTCCCGCGCCCGCCCCGCGCCTCCGCTTGAATTGCCAGCCCGCGCAGCCAAACCGCGCGGAAGAAAGCGCCCTTGCCACTTCAAGCCCAAGAAGACCTGCCCGTCACCATCGCTCACGCGGCAACCTATCTCCCCCGGCATGGTCCATCATACACAACGCCATGCCGCCCAGACCCCCATCCATCCTATTCGCTTCCAAAATAGGATTTCGCCCGCTCTACCCTTGGCGATGACCCAAAGCCGCTTCCCCAGGCCATCCACGCCGCTATCCCGCTCGCAACAGCTGTCGCTTCGTGGTCGCTTCGCAGGCGCATAGTGGTCGCTTCGGGCCAAAAACGCCCGGCGACACTATGAACTTTGCCCGCTTCGAAAATCGGTGCCTATTTCGACTGGAGCGCGCTCACGCAGGCGGCCGGATCGACATCCGCGCCGGTCGGGTTGCGCGCGTCGACATGCGTCACCACCGGCTCCTTGCCCCGCGCGGGCGCATAAAGATAGGCGTCGAGCACGCAGCGGCCATTGGCGAATTGCAGTTTGCGTACCGTGGTCTCGCGAATGTCGAGCCGGGGCGTGCCGAACAATTGCGTCAGGCGGCGTGCGTCCGATCCCATCAGCGGCCCCTGTTTCTGGAAGGCGCTGGCCGGCGGGCCGGCGGGCGGCGGAGCGTAGCTGCCTCTGGGAACGACCGACCCGCCACAGGCGGCGAGCGGGGCCAGCAGCAGAAACGACAGGAAACGGGGGGCAATCATCATCTGGTCTTCCGGCCGAGCAGCATATGAACCGCCATAGCCGCGCTGAAGATCGGCGCAAGCAGGTTGACCAGCGGCACCAGGAACAGAAGCGCCGAAACGAGCCCCATGAGCCACCGGCTGCCGCGCGGGATGGGTGGCAGCGCGGGATGACGCGGCTCGACCATGTCGGCCATGTCGCGGCCCAGCAGAATGGCGTTGAGCGCCAGGAAGAGGCCGATCGTGCCTACGCCCGTCACCAGCAGCGCGATATAGGCGGGCAGCGCCAGCAGATTCCAGCCGATGGCGCGCCCCAGCGAGGCAAGCGCCAGCCGCACGCTGCGCCCCCACCCCACCGGCCTGGCGGCGACATGGGGATAATCGGCGCGCTCGACCGCCGCGACGATATCGTCGGCAAACAGGCCCATCACCGCCATCGCCGTCGCCCGGAACAGCAGCCATCCCGCCGCGACCAGGACGATCGCCGTTGCACTTGCCTCGGCGAGGCCCCCGCCGCCCCAGCCCAGCGCCAGCCGCGCGGCATGAAATCCGCTCCACAGGGCTGCGCCCAGCAGCGCGAACAGCAACAGCGTCAGCGCCAAAGTCTTGGCCAACAGGCGCAGCGTCGCCCGCTGGAAGATGGAAGGGAAAGCGCGCAGCGCGGCGGTCAGGATCATGCTTCCGCTATCCGCTGCCCTAGCCCCGCCGTCAATCAGCGCCGTTGCGCCCACGCCGCCGGCCCGGTAGAGACGGCGCAATTTTATTACCAGCATAAGGATATTGCGTGACCGCTTCCGCCCCCACGCTCGACGTCGTCGCCATCGGCAACGCCATTGTCGATGTTCTCGCCCGCAGCGACGATGCCTTTCTGGCGCAGCACGCGCTGACCAAGGGCGGCATGCAGCTGATCGACGCCGCCATGGCCGAAAGCCTCTATGCCGACATGCCCCAGGCAAAGGAAATCAGCGGCGGGTCGGCCGCCAACACGCTGGCGGGCTTGGCTGCGCTGGGGAAAAAATGCGGTTTCATCGGTCAGGTCAATGACGATCAGCTGGGTGAGGTCTTCGCCCATGACGTCCATGCGCTGGGCATCCGGTTCGACACGCCCGCCATGAAGGGCGACGTGCCCACCGCCCGCTGCCTCATCCTGGTGACGCCCGACGCGCAGCGCACGATGAACACCTTTCTGGGCGCCTCGCAATTTCTGCCGGAAGCCGCGCTCGACCTCGACATGATCCGCTCTGCCGGCATCCTTTATCTCGAAGGCTATTTGTGGGACCCGGAACAGCCCCGCGCGGCGATGCGGGCGGCGATCGAGGCCGCGCGCGATGCGGGCCGCAAGGTCGCCTTCACCCTGTCGGACAATTTCGTCATCGACCGGCATCGCGCCGACTTCCTCGACCTCATCGACCAGGGTCTTATCGACATCCTCTTTTCCAACGAGGGCGAAATCCAGTCGCTGGCGCAGGTGGATGATTTCGACAAGGCGCTCGCCCGCTTCGCCGGCAAGGTGCCGGTGCTGGTGTCGACGCGCAGCGAAAAGGGCGCAGTCGCGGTGGTCGATGGCACACGCTATGAAGCGCCCGCCGCACCAGTCAGCCAGATCATCGACACGACCGGCGCGGGCGACCTGTTCGCCGCCGGCTTCCTTGCCGCCCATATCGAAGGGCGCGATGTTGCCGATTGCCTGAACCTCGGCGCAGCGGCGGCGGCCGAAGTGATTTCCCACTGGGGCGCCCGGCCCGAAGCCGATCTGGTGGTGATCCGCGACCAGCTGTTCGCCTGACCTGGCGCAGCGGAAGGCGCGGCTGGTCTCTGGGTCAGCCCGCCTTCTGCTTGCGGAACAGCGCGCGGTCATCGGGGCCAAAGCCCCAGCGCCAGATGACCAGCGCATAGGCCCCCAAAATCGCCCAGACGCCGACCGCCAGCTCGACCCATTCGAACCGCGGCGGCAGCGCGACAAAGCCCGCCCCCACGATGCAAGCGACCCCCGCCGCGCTCAGCAGCGGCCAGCGCCATGCGTTGATCGGTGCGCCGAGCAGCCGCGAGAGCAGTCGCGCCTTCACCAGCGCACCCAGCGCCAGCGCCAGGCACAGCGCCAGCGCCGGGGCGGCCGCCACCCACAGACCCGGCAGCTCCATCTGCCGGGCGAGCAGGATGAGCGCGAAGCTGAGCGCCGCCTGGCACCCGATCATCACCAGCGAGATCATCAGGTTGCGGTGCCGGGCGATATAGACCAGCGCCGATTCGCTCACCACCGCCGTCGCCGCCACCACTTCGGCCAGCAGCAGGAAGGCGAGCGCGCCGGTCCCCCCGACGAAATGCGGTCCCACCAGCCCCATCACCGCTTCGCCCGGAATGCCCAGCGCCAGCGCAATCCCGGCCTGCGCCGCGATGATCCAGAAACCGACTTGGCTCACCTGCTTGGCGATGGCGGCCAGGTTGTTTTCCGCCAGATTGCGCGTGATGACCGGCCCCAATATCGGGTCGAAACTGGTCTTGAGCTTCTGCGGCAGCGACGCGACCTGCTGCGCTACATAATAGATGCCGATCACCGCCGGGCTGACGAACAGGCCCAATATCGCCATGTCGAGCCGGCGCGATCCCCATTCGACGCCGTCGGCCGCCGCCAGCGGCAGGTTGCGCCGCGCCAACCGCCACAGTCGGCCACCATCGGGCCGCCAGCCGCGCGGCACGCCATAATGGCGCATCAGCGGGATGATCGACGCCACCAGCGCCGCGATCATCGACACGGCATAGGACAGGATCAGGCCGTCGCGCGTCGAATAAAAGGCAAAGGCAAAGGCGCCGATGCTGATCGCCCAGGGTTCGATGATCGATCGCGCCCGCACGGTCGCGCCAATGTCGAACCGATAGGCGCAGGCAGCGAGCGCCACATCGGACCCTGCAACCCCGATCACCACCAGCGCCAGCAACCGATCAAGCCCGTTGATGCTGCTGTTGGGGAACATCGCCTGCGGAAAAGCGATCAGGATCGCCGCGCCCAGCAACGACGCCAGGAACGTCACCAGCATCGCGTCGGCAACGACATGATTATGCGGCCGCTCGGTCTGGGCGAGCGCGCCGGCGAGGCCGCGCTTGAGGCCCAGCGTCGCGATCTGGGCGATGAATTCCACCACCAGCACGGCATAAGCGAAACGGCCGAGCGCATCTGCGCCATACCAGCGACCCGCGATGAACAGAAACGGAAGCCGCGCCGCCAGCCGCAGCAGGAAGCCAAAGATATTCGTCCGCCCACCCTTCGCCAGCGCGGCGATATCGTCCCGGTCATCGGGCAGCGACCGGTCGGTCGCGGTCAGCGGCGGTTCGGCCGGCGTCATGACGGGGAAAGGGATGTGGGCACGGGGCGCTTTATTCGGGTCGCAACGGCCGCGCAAGCAGCGCGTCGATCACATCGGATAATGGTGCGGCCTCGGACAGCAGGGCGCAGACCGCCTCCACCACCGGCATTTCGACTCCCGCCGCGCGCGCTGCGTCGCGCAGCACCGGGGCGGTATGCGCGCCTTCGGCCACGGTCCGGCGGTTGGACAACAGCTCAGCCGCGCTCGCGCCCTCGCCCAGCCCCTTGCCGAGCGAGAAATTGCGCGAATTGGTGGACGAGCAGGTCAGCACAAGGTCGCCCAGCCCCGACAGCCCACCCAGCGTTTCGACCCGCGCGCCACGCGCCAGGCCAAAGCGCGTCATTTCGGCAAAGCCCCGCGAAATCAGCGCCGCGCGGGCATTGAGGCCAAGCCCCGCGCCCTCCGCGACACCACAGGCGATGGCGAGCACATTCTTGACCGCGCCGCCAATCTCCGCGCCGATGACATCGTCGGACAGATAGGGGCGGAAGGACGGACGCGCGATCCGCGCGGCAAGGCGCTGGCCCAGATCCCGATCCTCGCACGCCAAAGTGACGGCGGTCGGCAGCCCCTTCGCCACCTCATGGGCAAAGGTCGGACCGGACAGGACCGCTATGGGCGAATCCGGTTGCGCCTGCGCCGCGACTTCCGACATGAGCAGGCTGCTGCCCGCCTCGATCCCCTTCGAGCATAACACCAACGGCACCCCCGCCGGGGCCTGCGAGACCACGGCGCGCAGATGTTGGGCGGGACTGACCACCAGCAGCATCTCACAGGCGGCAAGGTCGCCCATCGACCCAGTCGCCCGGACCGAAGGCGATAGCGGGATATTGGCGAGGTAGAGCGGATTTTGATGGCTGGCATTGATCGCGTCCACCACATCCGGTTCCAGCGCCCACAACGCCACATCCTGGCGATCGCTGGCCAGCAATTGCGCCAGCGCCGTGCCCCATGCGCCCGCGCCGATGACTCCCGCCTTCATGCCTTCACGCCCCTCATGCCTTGACACCGGCGCCGCGCGCCTTTTCCGCCGCCGGGTCGAGCGGCCAGCGCGGCCGGGCCGGAACGCTCAGGTCATCGACCATGCCGGCAGCATAGCGTTCCGCGCCTGCCCAGGCGATCATCGCCGCATTGTCGGTGCAAAGCCACAGCGGCGGCGCGACGAAGGGCAGGTCATGGGCGGCGGCCAAGTCTTCGAGCGCGGCGCGGATCGCCTGATTGGCGGCGACGCCCCCGGCGACGACCAGCGCGGTGACGCCCGCGCTTTCGCCCAACGCCCTTCGCGTCCGATCAACCAGGCAATCGATCACCGCCTGCTGGAAGGATGCCGCGATATCCTCGGTCGCATAGTGGCCGGATTGAACCGCGCGCATCACCGCGCTTTTGAGACCCGCGAAGGAAAAATGCGGCTCCGCCGTGCCGGCCAGCGGCCGGGGCAAGGGCACCGCCTTGGGATTGCCCATGGCCGCCGCCTTCTCGACCAGCGGCCCGCCGGGATAACCAAGGCCCAGCAGCTTGGCTGTCTTGTCGAACGCCTCGCCCGCCGCATCGTCGATCGTGGTGGCTAGCCGCGCATAGTCGCCCGGCCCCTTCACATGCAGCAACTGGCAATGGCCGCCGGACACCAGCAGCAAAAGATAAGGAAATTGCAGCGTCCGATCGGCCAGCCGGGGCGAGAGCGCATGCCCCTCCAGATGGTTGACCGCGACCAGCGGTTTGCCGGCCGCATGGGCGAGCGCCTTGCCGGTGACGAGGCCGACCATCACTCCGCCGATCAGGCCCGGCCCGGCGGTCGCGGCGATCACGTCCACATCGGCCAGCGTCATCTTCGCGTCGGCCAGCGCGGCTTCGATCAGGGGGCTGAGCGCCTCGACATGGGCGCGCGCGGCGATTTCGGGCACGACGCCGCCATAGGGGCGATGCGCCTCCTCCTGCGTCGCGAGGCGATGCGCCAAAATGCGTCCATCGGCCGTCACCAGCGCCGCTGCGGTTTCATCGCAGCTCGATTCCAGGCCCAGAATGATGGTCATTGCCGCTTCCATCTAATGCCGCTGGTCATTAGAGCAAGCTGGATATGCTTTTCACCCCACAAAGCGACATGGGCCGGCCGCTGCGCCTGGGCACCAGGGGATCGCCGCTCGCCCTGGCGCAGGCGCGCATGACCGCGCAGGCGTTGATCGCCGCCCATGGCTGGACCGCCGACGCGATCGAAATCGTCACCGTCCAGACCAGTGGCGACCGGATTCAGGACCGGGCGCTCGCGGACATCGGGGGCAAGGCGCTCTGGACCAAGGAACTGGACCGGGCGCTGGTCGCCGGGGAAACCGATCTGTCCGTCCACAGCATGAAGGATGTGGAAACCGTCAGGCACGACATATTCCATATCGCCGCGATGCTGCCGCGCGCCGACCCGCGCGACAAGCTGATAGGCGCGGCCAGTTTCGACGCCCTGCCTCCCAACCCGATCGTCGGCACCAGTTCGCCGCGGCGCGGCGCCCAGGTCAAAAGGCTGCGCCCCGACGCCACCATCACCCTGTTCCGGGGCAATGTCGCGACACGGCTGGCAAAGCTGGCGGCGGGGGAGGTGCATGCGACCTTGCTGGCGGCGGCCGGGCTCGATCGGCTGGACCAGGGGGATGTCGGCACGATCATCCCGGTCGACACGATGCTGCCCGCCCCGTCACAGGGCGCGGTGGGCATCGAGATATTGGCCGGCAACGCGCCTGTCATCGAAGCCGTGGCAGCGATCAATCATCGCGACACGTTCGACACCGTCATGATGGAGCGCGCCGTGCTGCGCGGCCTGGGCGGCACCTGCCATTCACCAATCGCCGCGCTCGCGCTGGTCGACGGCGACGATCTGATGCTGCGCGCCGAGATCATCAGCCCCGACGGGCAGGAAACGGTCAGCGAGAATCTGCGCCTGGCACGCGGCGACTTGGATGCGGGCGAAGCTCTGGGCCGCGCGCTGCTCGACCGCGCCAGCCCGGCCCTGCGCGCCCTGTTCGAGGCGTGAGCCGCATCCTCATCCTGCGGCCGCAGCCGGGCGCCGATCGCACCGCAGAGAGGGCGCGGCAGCTTGGCCTGTCGCCTGTGGTCCATCCGCTGTTCGCGCCGGAAACGCTGGACTGGCCTGCTCCCCCGGCACAGGATTTCGACGCGCTGCTGTTGACCAGCGCCAATGGTGCGCGCTGCGCCGGTCCCGCGCTGAAGGCGTATCACGCCCTGCCAACCTATGCCGTGGGGCAGGCCACGGCCGATGCTCTTCATGCCGCGGGATGGGACGATGTGGCGGCGGGCGACGCGGATGGCAGCGCCATCGCCGCGCGGATCGCGCGGGACGGGCATCGCCGCGTGCTCCACATTGCCGGCACGACCGTCGCGCCGATCGAGGCCGGTCCGCTCGCCATCACCCGCATCGCCGTCTATCATATGGCCGCGCTTCCGTCCGATCCGGCGCTGATTGCGGCAACAACGCCGGGCGCGATCCTGCTGGTTCACTCGCCGCGCGCGGGAGAACAACTGGCGGCGCAGATGCCGCAATCCCGGCGCGGCGCGCTGCACCTGATCGCGATCAGCGCCAACGTGCTGGTCGCCTGTGGCGATGGCTGGGCCAGCGCCGCCTGCCCACCGCGGCCCGATGATGACGAGATGCTGGCTCTTGCCCGCGCTTTGTGCGAAGGACAGCAGCAATGACAGACGAACGGGTCAGCATGGATGGCGACAGCGTGGATGCCGGCACATTTTCGCCTGCGCCGGCGCGGCGGCGCAGCCTTCTGCCGCTGCTGATCCTTACGCTTCTGGCCTTTGCGCTGGGGGTGGGCCTGACCGTCTGGGCCTGGCCGCAGATCCAGAGCCGCTGGGGGCGGACGCAAAGCCAGAAAACCGCCACACCCACCCCCCGCGCCAGCCTGCCCGCCGCCACCCCCCGCCCGCTCTCGAACGATAGCGCCCAAATGCTCGATGGGCGCGTCGTGCAACTGGAAGAAAGGCTGACCCGCATCACGGTGGAGGCGCAGGCCGCATCCGCCAACGCAGCCCGCGCCGAAGGACTGCTGGTCGCCTTCGCCGCGCGGCGCGCGCTCGATAATGGCGGTCCGCTCGGCTATATTGAGGGGCAATTACGGCTGCGCTTCGGCCAGGCACAACCGCGTGCCGTCGCCACCATCATCAACGCGGCGCGCGAACCGGTAACGCTCGCCGATCTGCGCGCGGGCCTTGCCAATATCGGTAATGCGCTGGTCAAGCCGCCGGCCAGCGCCAGTTGGTGGGACGCGCTGGAACATGAAGCGCGCGAACTTGTCACCATTCGCAAGGCCGATGCGCCCTCACCCCGCCCCGAAGCCGCCTATGATCGCGCGATGCGCTATCTCGACGGCGGCCGGGTCAGCGCGGCGCTGGCGCAGGTCGAACATATGCCTGGCCGGGCGGTCGCGGAAAAATGGGTGCAGATGGCCCGCCGCTACATGGAAGCGCGCCGGGCGCTCGACCTCATCGAAACGGCGGCGATCCTGGAGCCGCGGACCTTGCGCAGCAGCGAAGGCGCGCCGGTCGCGCAAACCTCGCCGCTCGCGCCCTGATCCGTCTTTACGCCGGCAGTCCGATCATCGACATCTGCCGGCCATAGCCCGGCTCGCCCCGATGACAGGCGCGGCGATAGCTGAAGAAGCGGTCCGGCTGGCTATAGGTATCCTCGTCCAGCACCGCGACCCGCGCTACACCCGCCGCCGCCAGTCGCGCCGCGACATAGCCGCCGATGTCGAATTGCAGGTGGCCGGGCTTGCCCGCTGAAAAGAAGCGCGCATTGTCCGCGTCCTGCTCCTCGAAGCGATGCGCGAAATCGTCCGTCACCTCATAGGAGGCGCGGCCGATGCACGGGCCGATCGCCGCCACGATCCGCGATCGCGTTGCGCCCAGCGCCTCCATCGCCGCCAGCGTCGCGTCGGTAACGCCGCCGATCGCGCCTTTCCACCCGGCATGGGCCGCCCCCACCACGCCCGCCGCCGGATCGGCAAACAGCACAGGCACGCAGTCGGCGGTCAATATGCCCAGCAACAGCCCCGGCCGGTCAGTGACGATCGCGTCCGCCTCCGGCCGGGCGTCCATGGCGAAAGGCGCTGTCACCGTCTCCGCGCGCGCCGAATGCACTTGCCGCACCGTGACCAGTGCAGCGCCCGGCAGGACGGCATCGCGCGCCAGATCGCGATTGCGCACAATCGCATCAGGATCATCCTCCGACCCCAGCCCGACATTGAGGCCCGCATAAATGCCGCCGGACACGCCGCCCCGCCGCCCGGCAAAGCCGTGGGGAACGGCATCGAGCAGCGGCGCCTTTATCAATTCAACCATGGCGCCCTTGTGCCTTTCCTGTCATGACCGCGCAACATACTTGCGCGCGGCAGATTAGGCGATAGTCTGCCCTTCCCATAGGCAAAAGGGGTTCGCCGATCGGCGTTCCGGGCTAAGGGAACAACAATCTCATGATATTCGGGCGCGTAAAGCCTCTCGACGCCATATTGGCGACGGCGGAAAAGAAATCACTGCATCGGTCTCTGGGGGCCTTTCAGCTCACCATGCTGGGTATCGGCGCGGTTATCGGCACCGGCATTTTCGTGCTGACCGCCGAAGCCGCGCAAAAGGCGGGGCCGGGCATGATGCTCTCCTTCGTCATCGCCGGCTTCGTCTGTGCCGTGGCGGCGCTCTGCTACGCGGAAATGGCCGCGATGGTCCCGGTGTCGGGATCGGCCTATACCTACAGCTATGCGGTGATGGGCGAAGTCATCGCCTGGATGGTCGGCTGGGCGCTGATCCTGGAATATGCGGTCGCCGCCGGCGCCGTGTCGGTGGGCTGGTCGGGCTATGTCGTAGGCCTCATCGAACATACGTTCCAGATGGACATACCCAATATCCTGACGCGCGGGCCTTATGACGGCGGCATCGTCAACCTGCCAGCCATGCTGATCGCCGCGCTCGTTACCTGGCTGCTCGTCATCGGCACGAAGGAAAGCGCGACCGTCAACGCCGTGCTGGTCGCGATCAAGGTGGCGGCGCTGACGCTGTTCATCATCTTGTCGGTGCCGGTCATGAACATGGACGGTTTCTCGCCCTTCGCGCCGCTCGGCTTTGCCGGCATTTCGGCGGCTGCGGCTTCCATCTTCTTCGCCTATGTCGGGTTCGACGCAGTGTCGACCGCGGCTGAGGAAACCAAGAATCCCCAGCGCAACATGCCGATCGGCCTTATCGGCTCACTCGCCATCTGCACCGTCTTCTACATGCTGGTCGCCGCTGGCGTCATCGGCACCGTAGGCGCCCAGCCCGTAACGGCCGGCAACATCCCGATCGCGCAGGGCGGCATCGCGCTGGCGCCCGGCTCCACCGAATTGTCCGCGCAGTGCGCCGCGCTGGCCAAGGCCGGAACAGAAGCCGTCACCTGTTCAAAGGAGGCGCTGGCCTGGACCCTGCGTGAAATCGGCTGGCCCCAGATCGGCAACCTGCTCGGCCTCGCCGCCGGCCTGGCGCTGCCCTCAGTCATCCTGATGATGATGTTCGGCCAGACCCGCATCTTCTTCGTCATGAGCCGCGATGGCCTGCTGCCCGACTTCTTCTCGAAGGTGCATCCGGTCTACAAGACGCCGCATGTCATCACCATCCTGACCGGCATCTTCGTCGCGCTGTTCGCCGCTTTCTTCCCGGTCGGCATCCTGGCGGACATCTCCAATTCCGGCACGCTTTTCGCCTTTGCCGCCGTGTCGATCGCAGTCATGGTGCTGCGCCGGACCGACCCGACGCGCAAGCGGCCTTTCCGCACGCCTGCGATCATGGTCACAGCGCCCATCGCGATCATCGGGTGCATGTATCTGTTCTGGAGCCTGGGCAGCGACACCAAGCTGATGTTCGTGGGTTGGGCCACGGTCGGCCTGATCGTCTACTTCGCCTATAGCCGCAACCGCAGCCATGTGGGCCGGGGTATCGTCGACGTAGCGGAGGACGACGCTGCCGTACCCCCGCAGCCGGTACCGCCGCTGCCGGGCGCGCCGACGCCGGGCGGAAAGGACGCCTGATCCAGACTGAAGCGGGGCGGGAAACCGCCCCGTTTTCGTTTCAGCGCCCTACCGACTCAACAGGGTCACGCAGCGCGGCCAGATTGGGGCGAGTGAAGAGCTTTCCCCGCTCGGCCCAGACCACGATCAGGAAAGACAGAACCCCGAACACCAGCAATCCCAGGGTAAAGGGCAATGTCGTGCCATCGAACGCCCGGCCAACCAGGCTGCCCAGCGCGGCCGACACAGCCGTCGTCAAAAATGCCTGAAAGGATGAAGCAACGCCCGCGCCCTTGTGGAACGGCTCCATCGAAATGGCGCTGAAATTGGCCGCCGTGAAGGCGACCGTCAGCATGGTGAGCGACTGAAGCGCGACGAACGTGGCCAGCGTTTCCCACCCCTTCAGGATCACGGCCAGATGAATCGCAGCGATCAGGCAGAAGGCGATCAGTGCGGTCTGGCTCATGCGACGCGCGCCAAAGCGCTGCACCAGGCGACTGTTGATCAGGCTGCCGACCCCCATGCAGCCGGCAATGGTGGCAAAGCCGATCGGGAAGATGGTCGCTGCATCGAACACGTCGAAGAAAATCTGCTGCACCGACAGGATGAACCCGATCAGCCCGCCCATCACCACCCCGCTCGCCAGCATATAGCCGATCGAACTGCGCGTTCGCAGCACCACGCCGATGGTGGCCATCAGGCCCCGCGCCGTGATGCGCATGCGGTTTTCCACCGCCAACGTTTCAGGCATCCGCACCAGCATCCAGATCAGGATCATGCTGGCCAGTATCACCAGCATCCAGAATATCCAGCGCCATGGCGCAACCAGCAGGATCGCCTGCCCGAAACTAGGTGCCACCACCGGGATCAGCATGAATACCGCAAAGATCAGCGACATGACCCGCGCCATCGCGTCGCCATGAAACCTGTCGCGGACGATGCCGACGGTGATGACGCGACTCGCGCCTGCGAAAAATCCGGCGCAACCGCGTCCGACGAGCAGCATCGCGAAGCTCGGCGCGGTGGCGCACAGGATCGTCGACAACACGAACAGCGCCATGGCGCTGCCCAGCACCGCCTTGCGCCCGAATCGGTCGGACAAGACGCCGAAGAGAAGAGATCCGGCGCCCAATCCCAAGAAATAGACGCTGATGATGTGCTGCCGGTCATTGGGGTGAGCAATGGCCAGGTCGCGCCCGATCGCAGGCAGCGCCGGCAGCATCGGATCGGTCGACAGGGCGTTCATCGCCATCAGGCACGCGCACAGCAGCACGAATTCCCGGAAATGAATGTCCCGGGGCGGCGATGATGAAGATGTCGAACTCATGCGCAGGCTATGGGGATTAAGCGTCGCCCACGCCACCCCCAAAAGGCTATCCGATGCGCCCGCCCGTCAGCACGCCATATATGGCAAATAACCCGTTAACCATTTTTTATCCGGTCCATCGCCATGATGCACCCAACGTACAAACCAAAGGGTCACATTTTGCTTTAGCGACAGGACAGGGGGTTGGTTTCATGGGTAACAGTTTCAAAAGCGCGCAATTTTTGATGGAAGCCCGGATGTCGCGGGCGGCCTATGGATCGGCGGACGACTGTTTTGACCTTGGCGTCGCCTATAGCTGCGGAACCGGCGGCCTGCCCATCGACCTAGTCGAAGCGCATAAATGGTTCAACCTCGCCGCGATGCGCGGCAGCCAGCAGGGCCAGTCGATGCGCGCGGAAATCGCAGAGGAAATGACAGCGCGCCAGATCGCCGAAGCACAGCGCCAGGCCCGCGCGCTGATCGCGCCGCGCCAGGCCCGCGCCGCCTGATGCTCTAACCGCCCTTGCGAAACGGGGTTCGCTGCGCCAGCCATTGCCGGTCGCGCTGCACTTCTTCCCGTTCGGCCTCCAGAAATCCGGCCACCGCGCGCCGGAAGCTGGCATTGGGGATATAATGGGCCGACCATGTCGGTTCGGGCGCATAGCCGCGCGCCAGTTTGTGCCCGCCCTGCGCTCCGGCTTCCACCCGGGGTAGCCCGCGCGCAATGGCCACGTCGATCGCCTGATAATAGCAGAGTTCGAAATGCAGGTTGGGCACGTCCTCGACGCAGCCCCAATAGCGGCCATAAAGCGTATTGCCGCCAATCAGGTTGAGCGCACCGGCAATCGGCGCGCCATTGCGCAGCGCCAGCATCAACAACAGCCTGTCGGCCATCGTCTCGCCCAGGATCGAAAAGAAATCGCGGGTCAGATAGGGCCGCCCCCATTTGCGCGCGCCCGTATCCTGATAAAATTCCCAGAAAATATCCCAATGCGCTTCGGTCAGGTCGCCCCCGGTCAGGTGGATGATATCCAGCCCTTCCACCGCACGGCGGCGTTCCTTGCGAATATTCTTGCGCTTCTCGCTCGACAGCTCGGCCAGGAAATCATCGAAGTCGCCATAGCCGCGATTGGTCCAGTGAAACTGACTGTCTTCACGGATCAGCCATCCATTCGCCTCGAACAGCGGCACCTGGTCCGGCGCGACGAAGGTGGCGTGCGCCGATGACAACCCGTTGCGTTCGACCAGCGTCTCGATCCCGGCGATGAGCCCCGGCGCCATCGCCCCATCGCGCAGCAATAGGCGCGGACCGGGTACGGGGGAAAAGGGCGCGGCAAGCTGGATCTTGGGGTAATAGCGGCCACCCGCCCGCTCCCATGCGTCGGCCCAGCCCTGGTCGAACACATATTCGCCCTGGCTGTGGCTCTTGGCATAGAGCGGCGCGGCGGCGGCCATCTGTCCATCGGCATCGTCAATCACCAGCGGCAGGGGCTGCCAGCCGCTTGCTCCCCCGACGCTTCCGGATCGCTCGAGCGCACTCAGGAAGTGCCAGCTGACGAATGGATTGTCCGCCCCGGCGCAGGCATCCCATTGGTCCTGGGGCAACTCCGCGACACCGTTCGCGACACGCGCGATCACCTCAGCCACGGCCAAGCTCATGGATGATCTGATCGGCGTGACGCGCCGCGCGCGCCTGATCGTCCGGGGTGCGGACCGTCCAGCTCAGCACGGGCACGCCCCGGCTGCGCATCCGCGCGGTAAAGGGGGAAGGCAGATCGCGAATGTCACAGGCCAGAAAATCGGGTTTCGCCAGCCAAAGTGCAAGGGCGCGCTCGGCCCATCGGCGCATCGGCCCCTTATTCTGCTGGCTCACCACCCATCCGCGCAGTTGTCGCGGTCTCTGGAGGACAAACCAGCGGAGCACCAGCGGATTGAACGCCATGACCGCCACCGGCGCATCCAGCCATGCGTCCAGGTCCCGCGCAACCGCCGCCGCGATCTTGGCGACGCGCCAACCGTCCGTCTTGATCTCGACCAGCAGCGGCGTCATTCCGTCGCACAGCGCCAGCAAGTCCGACAGGCGCGGAACAGCGCCGCCGTCGGGCAACCGCGCTCCGTCAAGCTGCGCGCCATACTGATCCGCGATCGGCCCCGCACGTCCCGTCATCCGCCCAAGATCGTCGTCATGAAAGACGAAGGCGACGCTGTCGCGGCTGATCCGCACATCGCATTCGATGCCATGGCCGGCGGCGATGGCGGCCCGGAACGCCGCCATGCCATTCTCGCTCGCGCCGTTTCCGTGCAGCCCGCGATGGGCAAAGGGCCGTGCGGTCAGGACATCCGTGTCAGGCCGGCCGGACAAGGACGATCGCGTCGATTTCGACGACCGCGCCCAGCGGCAGCACGGGCACGCCCACGGCGCTGCGCGCATGTTTGCCCGCGTCGCCAAAGACATCGACCATCAGTTCCGACGCACCGTTGGCGACCTTTGGCTGGTCGGTAAAGTCGGCCGCGCTGCTGATGAAAGCGCCCAGCTTCACGATGCGCTCCACCCGGTCGAGCGAACCCAGCGCCGCCTTCATCTGGGCGATAAGGTTGAGGCCGCAGACTCGCGCGGCGGCGACGCCATAGTCCAGGTCGCGGTCCTCGCCCAGCCGTCCGGTCATCAGGCCATCGGGCGCCAGCGCGATCTGGCCGCTGATGTGCAGCAGGCCATTGGCCTCCACGGTGGGGACATAGGCGGCGACCGGCGCTGCGGCCTGGGGCAAGGTGATGCCGAGTTCGGCAAGGCGGGCGTCGATGCTCATGACATGGCTCCTGTAGTAACGATATCCTTGGGGGCCGGCCCCTGCGCCAGCCTTTGCATGATCCACGCCTCGGCCGCGACCCAATCGTCGATCCGGGCATGGGCATAAGGCGCGGCGGGAACGCCGGCAGCGATTTCTGCCTCGCCGACCATGTGCAGCCGCCACACATCGGGCGCATGCGTCGCGACCGAATGATGATGTTCGGCCAGATCATCGATGAACAGCGCGATGCTGGGCTGACGATCGGCAACGATGTCGGCCAACGGCCGGCCCTTGCCGCCCTGATTCCAGTGGACCGGAAAATCCAGCCCCAATGCGGCCAGTTGCGCGATCCGCTGCTGATGGTGGCGCTCGCCGATATTGGTCAGCACCTCGATATCAGCGACGCGCGACAGACGCAGCAGCGCGTCCACCGCGCCCGCGATCGGCGCCTGCCGGTGCATTTCAGTGTCGAAAAAGCCGACGAGCAACTGCCAGACTAGTTCGCGTTCCAGTGGCTCGCCGCTATCCTTGTGGCGCAGCGCCTCGGCAAAGCTGCGGTCATGCATATCGAAATGCACGTCATGCGTCTCGTCCAGCCAATGGCGAAAGGGGACGACCATGTGCAGCAGCACTTCGTCGCAATCGGTGATGATCAGGGGTCGCGTCATCGGATCAGTCTCTCCTGCGCCGCGATCAGCGCGGCGGGGCTGGTGTCGATCGCCTGCGCGCAGGCGATGAGGTCGGGCTCATGGTCGGCCAGGAAGCTCAGCACGGCGGCGAGCACCTGCGGCTCGCCAACGCTCGCGCGCAGCGTATCGGCATCCATACCGGTAAGCGCCAGCAACCGGTCCGCTCGCGCGCCATCCGCCAGTATCCAGCCCAGCGCCAGCAGCGCCAGCAGCGCGGGGTCCTGCGCATCCGTAGCGCTGCTATCCGGCTTGCGATTCGGGCTGTCGGGTCGCATGATAGGGCCTTCTGGCGGGGAAGCGGGCGGGGCGCGCTTCACAGGTGAATTGCGGGTGACTGGTGACAAAGCGCGTGCTCGTTGTCGAGGACAACGAACTTAATCTCAAACTTTTTTGCGATCTGCTGCGCGCCCACGGCCATGACGTGCTGCCGCTGCGCGACGGGCGCGACGTGCTGCGAGAGGCGGGCGCGTTCCTGCCCGACCTGGTCATCACCGATATCCACCTGCCCCATGTCAGCGGCTTTGACCTCATCCTCTCGCTGAAAGCGGACGCCCGCCTGTCGCATGTGCCGATCATGGCCGTCACCGCCTATGCGGGCCATGGCGATGAAGACCGGATTCGTGGCGCGGGCGCGGACGCCTATGTATCCAAGCCGATATCGGTGCTGCGCTTCGTCGAGCAGGTGAACGCCCTGCTCTGACCCGGCTGACAGCCTGTCACCGCAGCGTCACGAAGCTTTCATTTCAAAGACTTCGTTCAGAAGCCCGGCCGTCATACCGCTCTGCCAACCCCTTGTGCCATGGCGCGGCCTTTCGCCGACAGCCTGCACCACAGGGGTAGATTCATGTCTCATCTGACCGACGAGGCGCGGGCGCGCACCCGCGCCGCGCAGCCGACCATCGATTTGGGCGATAACAGCCTGGAGGCGATCGTCGCCGCCAATCCGGCGCGCCGCACCGTTCTGAAAAACGGCCTGTTTGGCCTGTCGATCCTGCCGATGCTCGGCGCGCTCGCGGCCTGCGACGATGATGACGACGACAGCAGCAGCCCGACGCCGACCCCCACTCCGACGCCCACGCCGGCCCCCAGCTACGGCATCACCTTCGCGCCGGTCGCCGCCAATATGAACGACACCGTCACCGTGCCCACCGGCTACACCGTCCAGGTGCTGCTGAAGGCCGGCGATTCGATCGAGCCCGGCACGGCTTATGCCGACGCCTATCCCACCCCCGATCAGGCCGAAAAATGGGCCGGCGGCAACCATGACGGCATGGAATATTTCGAGCTGTCGGGCACCGACGCCAACAGCGGTGGCCTGCTCGCGATCAATTTCGAATATCCCGATTTCAACATCCTGATGGATGGCGATTATGACGCCGACACGGCCACCGCCGCGCAGAAGGCGCTGGCCCTTTCGGCCGTCGGCATCGGCGTGGTCGAAGTCGCCAAGGCGTCGGACGGCAGCTGGTCGGTGAAGGCCGATTCCAAATATAACAAGCGCTACACGGGCAACAGCAGCTACAAGGCCAGCGGCCCCGCTTCGGGGCTGCTGTCTGGCACGATCAAGGGCATGCTCAACAACTGCTCGTCGGGCCGCACCCCCTGGGGCACCTACCTCACCTGCGAGGAAACCACCGACAATTATCTTGATCCCACGCAGCCAGAGGAAAATTACGGCTGGGTGGTCGAAATCGACCCCTATCAGGAACTGGCAGCCCCCACCAAGCGCACCGCGCTCGGCCGGTTCGACCATGAAAATGTCGCCTATATGGCCAATAGCGACCGCCGCGTCGCCTTCTACATGGGGCATGACGGCACCCCGGGCTGCATCTACAAATTCGTGTGCGACCGCGCCTATAGCAGCAGCGACCGCGCGGCGAACACCGACCTGCTCGACCGTGGCACGCTCTATGTCGCGCGCTTCAATGGCGATGGCACCGGCGAATGGCGCGCCCTGGTCCAGGGACAGAACGGCCTGACTGCCGGCGCGTCCGATCCGGGCAATGTCAGCCAGTTCACCACGCCGCCCGAACCCACGACGGTCGACTTCACCAACCAGGCGCAGGTGCTGATCAACACCATCTCGGCCGCGCGCGTTGCTGGCGGCACCGTCATGGACCGCCCGGAATGGATCACGGTCGCACCCGACAACAGCGCGATCTTCGTCACGCTGACCAACAATAGCAGCCGCACGACCACCGACGCGGCCAACCCCCGGACCCGCAACCGCCACGGCCACATCATCAAGTTCAAGGAAGAAGGCGATTCGCCGCTCGCCACCACGTTCAGCTGGGAAATCTTCCTGCTGGCGGGCGACCCGGAACTGGCGGGCTTTGGCGATAATCTGGAAGGTGACATCAACGGCGACACCTTCTCCAGCCCCGATGGCATCCGCATCGACCCGCAAGGTCGTCTGTGGGTTCAGACCGATCACTCGGTTCCCGGCACGTCGGGCAAACCCAATACCAGCATCGAGGATATTTTCGGTCAAAATGCGATGTTCTACATCGACCAGGAATCCAAGAAATCGATGCGCTTCCTGGTGGGACCGGAAGGCTGTGAGATCACCGGCCTTGCCTACACGCCCGACCTGACGAACTTCTTCATCAACATTCAGCATCCCACCGGCAACTGGCCGGTCGATGGCAAGGAGCCGCGCTCGTCGACCATCGTCGTGCGCCGCAGCGACGCGACGCCGATCGGCAACTAAGCCGACCCGATAGACGTGATCAGAAGGGGCGCTTCCGCAAGGAAGCGCCCCTTTTTTTGTGACGCCCCCGTGGCGGGACCATCGTGAAACGGCAAAAGGCCCGCTCCCTTCTCAGGGCGGGCCTTTTGCATCGGAAAAACCTGCGATCAAACGCGCGGACCGTCGAGGTCCGCAGCAGCTTACTTGATCTTGGCTTCCTTGAATTCGACATGCTTGCGCACGACCGGGTCATATTTGCGGAAGCTCAGCTTCTCGGTCTTGGTGCGCGGATTCTTCTTCGTCACGTAGAAGAAGCCAGTGTCAGCCGAGCTGACGAGACGGATCTTGACGGTTGCCGGCTTGGCCATGGCCCTATTCCCTGGTCGTAAAATGCGTAAAAAGAAAAGCGGCCCGTGTCGGACCGCCCCGTTTCAGCGGTGCCCCATGGGACAGATTCGGTTCGCTGTCAAGGCTGAGGCGCATCGACATACAGGCTTTACGCGGCTTTAACGGTCCCGATCCTATCATGGCAGGCCAAGGGATGGGAGTAACGAACATGCGGCATGACCCGATGATGGCGATCCAGGCGGACCTCATGCGCCGCGTCGACAGCCTGGCGGGCGAACGGGGCCATGTGTCGGCGCTGCGTCTGCATGACGAAGTCGACCAGATCCGCCATATCGCCCGCGCCTTCCACCTGGATGAGGTCGAAGGGCTGGCCGGCACGCTCGAAAGCGCCCTGTCGCTCCATGGTCTTGGTCCTGTCGTCCTCTCCTATCTCGACCGGATGCGGGAGGCCATCGGCGCGCACGCCCTGCCCCCGATGATACCCGCGCCCATGGGCGCCGCCGTCGTGCCCCTGCGCGCCTGAGGCGCGCCATGGACGCCCTGCTGACCGCCCTGCTCGGCTGCCTGCTGGGGGAAATCGGCGACAAGAGCCAGTTGCTCGTGCTGGCGCTCGCCACCCGCTATGACCGCAATGGCGCGGTCATTGCCGGCATCGTCGCCGCCGCGATCGCCAATGCCGCCATCTCCGCCTTCGCCGGCGCATGGATCGGCCCGATGCTGGGGGCCGACGCCCGGCTGCTCTTCCTGGCGCTGGCGACGCTGTTCCTGGGCGTCGGGTTGATGTGGCGCGTGTCGCCGCCCGACACATTGGATGGCTGGCCGACCGGCCCGTTCCTCACCACCGCGCTCGGCCTTTTCATCCTGGGCTTCGGCGACGGCCCGCAATTCCTGATCCTGGGCATCGCCACCCGCACCGCCGAGCCGTGGCTGGCGGGAATCGGGGGCGCGATCGGCGTCATTGTCGCGCTGATGCCGGTCGTGCTGCTGCGCGCCCAACTGCTCACCATCCTGCCCGTGCGCGCCATTCGCTGGAGCGGCGCGGGCATGCTGCTGCTGATCGGCGCGGGGCTAGCGCTGGCGGCGACCGGGCTGCTCTGATCGACAATTTCGTTCAAGCTGATCGCCAGAAAAAATGGCACTAACGCGCGGAACGATCATTATATGTGCGAAACCAAATTCTGACGAACAGGAGGACTGCGCATGACCGCTGCCGATCTCAAGACACCCACCGATCTCAAGAGCAACGAAACCAAGTCCGTTGCACAGGCGCTGAACGCTGCTCTGGCGGATAGCTATGCCCTGTATCTCAAGACCAAGAATTTCCACTGGCATGTCTCTGGCCCCCATTTCCGCGACTATCATCTGATGTTCGATGAGCAGGCCACCCAGATTCTGGGCACCACCGACGCGATTGCCGAGCGTGTACGCAAGACCGGCAACACGACGCTGCGCTCGATCGGCGATATTGCGCGCCACCAGACGGTGAAGGACAATGACGCCGATTTCGTCAATGCGTCCGACATGCTGAAGGAACTGCGCGACGACAATCTCGCTCTGGTGGAAAGCTTCCGCGCGGTGAAGGAAGCCGCGACACAGGCCGGCGACAACGCCACTGAAGGCATTGTCGACGACTGGACCGATCAGGCCGAGGAGCGCGCCTGGTTCCTGTTCGAAGCCGCACGCGGCGCGTAACGGCTCCATCGAGTCAAAAAAGCCCGCCGGACGCTGTCCGGCGGGCTTTTTCATGACGGCAAAAGGCGGATCACGCCTCCGTTACGGGCTCGATGCCGATAATCTCGATCGCATCCGCCTTGCCCGCGAAATCGACCGTCTCGCCAACCTCCGCGTCCATCATCGCGCGTGCGACCGGAGACGAGAAGCTGATCCGCCCGTCATGCGGGTCGGCCTCATCATCGCCGACGAGGACGACGCTCTTGTCCTGCCCGCTCTGGCGATAGGTCACTCGGGTGCCAAAGGCGACCACATCGCCATCGGGCGCCGGCTGCTGCTGCGCGGTCGCCAGCCGGGTGCGCCAGTAGCGCAATTCCCGCTTATGCTTCTTGGCCGCGTCCTCGTCCATGGGACCGCTGTCCACGGCTTCCAGTTCCGCAACCTTTTCCCGCGTCAGCCGCATTCCTCGCGCCGTGACCCAGTTGGGGCCGGGGGGGATCGGAATTTCGAACGTGGGTTCCTTATGTTCATCGTCGCTCTCACGACGGAAGGCGACACTCATCAGCCTCTCCAATAATAGATTTTCAGGGTGGAAGGGCGACCCGTACCGGTCGCTCAATCCTCGTCGAACAGCCCGGCCAGCTGCTCCACCATCGTGCCGCCCAGTTGCTCGGCGTCCATGATCGTGACGGCGCGGCGATAGTAACGGGTGACATCATGGCCGATGCCGATCGCCACCAGTTGCACCGGCGACCGGTTTTCGATCCAGTCGATCACCTGCCGCAAATGCCGTTCCAGATAGGTGCCGCTATTGACCGACAGGGTACTGTCATCGACCGGCGCGCCGTCGGAAATCACCATCAGGATGCGACGCTCCTCGGGCCGCGCGATCAACCGGCCATGCGCCCATAACAGCGCTTCGCCGTCAATATTTTCCTTCAGCAGCCCTTCGCGCATCATCAGGCCCAGATTCTTGCGCGCCCGGCGCCACGGATCGTCCGCCTTCTTGTAGACAATATGGCGCAGGTCATTGAGCCGGCCGGGCATCGGCGGCCGCCCGGCGGCCAGCCAGTCCTCACGTGCCTGACCGCCCTTCCACGCGCGGGTGGTAAAGCCCAATATCTCGGTCTTGACGCCGCACCGCTCCAGCGTGCGCGCCATGATGTCTGCGCTGATCGCCGCGATGCTGATCGGCCGCCCGCGCATCGAACCGGAATTGTCGATCAGCAGCGTCACGACCGTGTCGCGAAACTCCATGTCGCGCTCGATCTTGTAGGATAGCGACCGGGTGGGATCGATCACGATCCGCGCCAGCCGCGCCGCGTCCAGCAGCCCTTCCTCCTGGTCGAAATCCCAGCTGCGCGACTGCTGCGCCATCAACCGGCGCTGCAACCGGTTGGCAAGCTTCGTCACCGCCCCCTGGAGGCTTACCAGTTGCTGATCCAGAAACCCGCGCAATCGCGCCAGTTCATCGTCGTCGCACAGATCTTCGGGCGCAACGATCTCATCGAACTTCGTTGTATAGGCCTGATAATCGAATCCCGGCGGCATATCGGACATGGGCCGATTGGGGCGCACGGGCATCATGCCCTCCTCGCCCATATCGTCGGCGCCTTCGTCGCTGTCGGCGTCGAAGTCGTCGCTATACTCGCTCTCGCCCTCCTCGCTCTCGCCGCCCTGGTCCTCGGCGCGCGCTTCGGCGTTCATGTCGCTGTCGCCCGACTCCTCCTCGCCGGATTCGCCCTCTTCCTGCTGGTCCTCCTGATCCTCGCCATCCTCGTCCGATTCCGGTTCTTCGGTATCGGGCGGCACATCGGCGTCGATCAGTTGCAGATGCTCCAGCATCGCCGTGGTCAGCGACTGGAAGGCGCGCTGGTCGTCGATCGCCAGCATCAGCGAATCAAGGTCGGCGCCCGCCTTGTCCTCGATCCACTGATCGACCATGGCGACGCCGGGCGCGGCGTCCTTGGGTATGGCCTGCCCGGTAAGCCGCTCGCGCACCTTGAGCGCCAGGGCGGTCGACAGCGGCACTTCGTCGGCCGACCGGGCGCGGCGGATCGCGTCGGATTTCAACCGCAGCGCCAGCGCCTCGTTCAAATTGGCGCGCACGCCCGCCATGGATCGCGATCCGATCGCCTCGACCCGCGCCTGTTCGACCGCATCGAACACCGCGCGCGCCACCGCCTCGCCGGGCGCAAAGGACGCATGCACCTTCGCATCATGATAGCGCAGCTTGAGCGCCGACGCGTCCGCGAACCCCCGCGCCAGCGCGACCTGATCAGCCGGCAGGGCGCGCGCAGGCGTCGGCACCTTGATCGCCTTGCCAACGGCGTGGGGCGTGTCGGCCGTGAAGGCGACCTCCACCTCCAGGTCGCGCGCGATCGATCGAGCGACGCCCGACAACACATCCTTGAAGGCGTCGATGGGGGACCGTTCGGTCATGATGTCAGCAAGGCCTCGCACAACATGGCGCGCGCGGCGGCATCCACCCCCAGCATCTGTTCCAGATAGGCGTCGACACCGCCATGGTCCTGCTCCAGAGTCTCGAACAGGGCGTCCAGATAAGCGGCGTCGGCGCGCAGGATCGGCTCCGCCACATCTGGGCGCTCGCGCAGCGCCCGGGTCAATCGGGACTCCGTCTGTGCCAGTCGCCATGTCCAGTCGGCATGATCGTTGGTGGCCAGATAATCCTTCAGTATCGCCGCGCGCGGCACGTTCAGCGCAGCCAGGATCAGCATGGCGCCCGCGCCCGTCCGATCCTTGCCGGCGGCGCAGTTGATCAGGATCGGCAGCCGACCAGCCAGCATCTGGGCGAACATCGCCCGATAGGCGTCGGCATGATCCGTGGCGATGGCACGGTAGACCCGCAGCATCGCCTCATGCATGTCGGCGGCCGTCGCCCTGTCCGACCGCAGCATTTCGCTCAGCACGCCACTCTGCTCGCTATAGTCGCGACAGAAATAATCGACCTCATCCCCGTGCCAGGATGTGGGTTCCTCGACCCGTTCATTGGGCCGGCGGAAATCGCAAATGGACCGGATGCCAAGCGCGCGCAGCGCATCCGCATCGGCTTGCGTCAGCAGGGCCATCGTGCCGGACCGATACAGCATGCCGGTGCGCACCTGCCGGCCGTCGCGCGTGCGATGACCGCCAAAATCCCGCAGGTTGAAGGCGCTGGCGAGCGGCAGCGCGGTCAGGGCAGTCGCAGCGTTCACGCGCCCTCCGGATCACCGACACGCGGCACGGCGATCGTCTCGATCTGCGTCTCCACCTCCGCCATCAGCTTATGCAGCGGGCATTTGGCGGCGACCGCGATCAGCTTGTCATGCTGCTCGTCGCTCATCGGCCCAGTGACGGCGATGCGCGTGGTCAGCTTGTAGACGCCCTGGCGTTCCTGGCTGTTGTCGCGCACCACGCCGACATGGATATCCTCGACCGGAATGTCGTTACGCTGCGCATACCAGAGCATCGTCATCGCCTTGCACGCGCCCAGCGCCGCATCATACAGGTCATGCGGGTCCGGTCCGGCGTCATGGCCATCGGGCGCGGACATGTCCGCGACGATTTCATGCCCGCGAATGTGAATCCGGTGCGCGGTCCCGCCCTGGGGATCGATTCTCTCGACGACGATCATGCCATGCTCTCCCGATCCGGTTAGGGCCGGGGCGAAGGATCAGTTCGCCCGGCTCGCGACGCTTTCCGGCAGGTCCTTGCCGAACACGCGCTGATAATATTCCGCGACCAGCGCCCGTTCGGCCTCGTCGCATTTATTGAGGAAGGACAGGCGGAAGGCGAAGCCGACATTCTTGAAGATCAGCGCATTCTGCGCCCAGCTGATGACGGTGCGGGGCGACATGACGGTCGAGATATCGCCGTTGATGAAGCCCTGACGCGTCAGTTCGGCGACCTTGATCATCGCCTCGACTTCCTTGCGGCCGCCTTCATGATCATATTCGCCGGACTTGGCCAGCACCACCTGCGCCTCGGTCGCGGCGGGCAGATAATTCAATGCCACCACCAGGTTCCAGCGGTCCATCTGCCCCTGGTTGATCTGCTGCGTGCCATGATAGAGGCCGGTCGTGTCACCCAGTCCCACCGTGTTGGCGGTGGCGAACAGGCGGAAATGCGGATTGGGACGGATCACCCTATTCTGGTCGAGCAGGGTCATTTTGCCGTCGGTTTCCAGCACGCGCTGGATCACGAACATGACGTCGGGCCGGCCCGCATCATATTCGTCGAACACCAGCGCAACCGGCCGCTGGAGGGACCAGGGAAGCAGGCCTTCCTTGAATTCGGTGACCTGCTGGCCGTCCTTGAGCACGATGGCGTCGCGCCCGACCAGGTCGATGCGGCTGATATGCGCGTCCAGGTTGATGCGGATGCACGGCCATTTCAGGCGCGCGGCGACTTGCTCGATATGGCTGGATTTGCCGGTGCCATGATAGCCCTGCACCATGACGCGCCGATTATAGGCAAAGCCGGCCAGGATCGCGAGCGTAGTGTCGGGATCGAACACATAGGCGGGGTCCAGGTCGGGCACGCGTTCGTCCGCCTGGCTGAACGCCGGAATCTTCATGTCGACGTCGATGCCGAAGATCTCGCGCGCATCCACTTCGCGGTCGGGCGCTTCCATCAACGTTTCGGATCGCGTGTCGGGCTGGACGTTGGAAATGTCGGTCATCGGGCACATCATCTTTCTGCGAGTCACGTCCGCCCTAACCCATAGGCAAAGGGCATGTCGATAGAGTGGGGCCTCGACTACCGTCGATCAAGCAGCCCATTGGGCCAAATTGGCTTCCTCTCCGATCAAGGCCAAACCATGGGCGATCGACGTCAGTTCCCCGCCGCTCGCCAACCGCGCCTCGCCAAAGCGCGCGGCAAAGATGCGGCGGATCGCCGGGATCAGCGACGATCCGCCGGTCAGGAACACGCGGTCGATCGCGTCCGGCACGACATCGGCCTTCTTCAGCGCCGCATCCACCGTCGCCTCGATCCGCGCGATATCCGGCGCGATCCATGTCTCGAACTGCGCGCGCGACACCGGCTGCTCGATCTCCAGGCCGCCGCCGGAAAAGCGGAATGTCGCCGTCTCCTGCGATGACAGGGCGCGCTTGAGCGCGCCGACCGCATCATAGAGCGGATAGCCCAGCTCCTTCTCGATCACGGTCATCATCCGCCCGATCGCCACTGGATCGTCCGCCGCCTTTTGCAGCCGCGCCAGTTCGTCTAAGGTCCGCCGGTTGCGCATCAGCGCCAGCCTCGACCAGTCGGCAAAGTCCGCGAAATAGCTGCGCGGTATCTCCAGCATCTTGCCAAAGCTGCGATAGCCGCCGCCCTTGCCCAGCATCGGCAGCACCAGATGATCGAGGATGCGATAATCGAACCGGTCGCCGGCAAGGCCGATGCCCGTCGATCCCAGCGGCGTCGCGCGCCGCGCCGCGCCCGGCGCTTCCACCCGCACGATCGAAAAGTCGCTGGTGCCGCCGCCAAAGTCCGCCACCAATATCGTCGCCGCGCGGTCGAGGCGGCCGGCATAGCTGAACGCCGCGCCCAGCGGCTCATGCACATAATAGATGTCGCTGCCAAAGCCGGCGAACATCGCGTCATAGCGCCGCCGCGCCAGCGCCTCATCGGGCCGCGACCCCGCATATTCGACCGGCCGGCCCACGATGATCCGCTCTGGCCGGGTATCGAGCGCGCCGCCGGCATGGGCGATCATCCGCGCCAGGAACATCTGGCCCAGGTCCTCGAACCGGATCCGCTTCTCGAACACGCTCGCGCTTTCGAAGATCGGGCTGGCTGCCACCGACTTGAAGGATTGCAGAAACCGGCTGTCCTCTGGATAGTCCATATATTCCGCGATCGCCCATGGTCCGGCCTCATGCGCCAGACCGCCCTTCGCTTCCTCGTCGTGCCAGAAACAGAGCGCAGATCGGAACACCGCGCCCGTCGCGCGCGCGCCGACGAAGTCCACCAGTCGCGACTGCCCATCCCCGGCCAGGGCAACCACGCTGTTGGTCGTGCCGAAATCCAGGCCCAGCGCACGCGGCATCTGCTGCATCTTATGTCTCCGCGAAGAAGGAAGGGTCGGGGGCTATGGCAGCGGCCCTGCGCCCATGCAAGCGTCAGCTGAACACCGCCGCCTTGCGCAAATGGCCATAGGCCGCGATCACCGCCTGCAAGGCGCTCTCATGACTGCGGTCGCCGCCATTATGATCGGGATGGAAGCGGCGCAACAACTCGGTATAGCGGGTGCGCAGCGCCTTGCGGTCGGCATCGATGGGCAGGTCCATCACCGCCATCTGCCGTCGGTCCTCCTGCGACAGAAACTGCCCGTCTTGCCGCATCTGGCTGTCAGCCCGCGCCTTGGCGACGCGTTCCTTGAACCGCGCGCCGATGGCATCGAGCGGATCGGCAAAATCGGCCCAGCGCGGCGGCGGGCTGGTGGCATTGCTGGAAAAGGCGCGGGTTTCCCGCTCCCATCCGGCATAGGGGCGCTGGGCAGCGGCGATTTCCTCCGCGCTCATGCCGCTGAAGAAATTATAGCCCTGGTTGAAGGCCCGGACATGATCCAGGCACAGCCAGCGCCATTGCGGTCCCTCATGGCCAGAACGCTGTCCTTCTGGCACAGGCGCGCGAAACTCGCCCGGTTCGGCGCAGCCTTCCACGGCGCAGGGGCGGCCACTTTCCACGCGGCCGTGGAATCGATTGAAACGACGATTGGAAAAGGGTTCGCTACTCAAGATGGTCCTGATGGCATGACTGACAAAGCGGACTATATAGGAAACATGACCACAGACCTCAAAGGCCCGATCGCCACCGAAATCGACGCACGGCTGCGCGCCGCCCTGTCACCCGTTCAACTCTCCGTGATCGACGACAGCGAGAAGCATCGCGGCCATGCCGGCCATGACGGCTCGGGCGAAAGTCATTTCACGGTGGAGATCATCGCGGAGCGCTTTACGGGCCAGAGCCGGGTCGCGCGGCAGCGGATGGTGAACGCGGCGCTGGCCGACCTGTTGCGCGACAAGGTTCACGCCCTGGCGATCAAGGCACGCGCGCCCGGCGAAGCCTGACCGAGAGGACGGGAGGGCGGGCTACTGGCTTGCTGTGCTATCGCCCCCTTCCGAAACGCTCGGACGGTTAAGGCAAAAGGGCCACCAGCGATAAAGTTGGCGGCGGTGATAGCTTGAGCTTGGGGAGGCTGGGACTGGCGCTGTGGCCTTCCGCTTATGCGCCCCCTCATTTGGACGGGGACGGCAAAGAGCCCACCAGGCTTTTTGCTTGGTGGGATAATTTTGACGTTATGTTGGTTGCGGGGACAGGATTTGAACCTGTGACCTTCAGGTTATGAGCCTGACGAGCTACCGGACTGCTCCACCCCGCGGCACCAGAGGTTTGTTGTTCAAGGCGACGGAGACGCAGTCTCCGCGAGCCTGTCCTGAGCGCCTGCTGCAAGCAGGCAGTCGAAGGGGCCGACGGGCCGTCGCCCCTTATGGCGCGGCAGCCAAGGCCACGGATGTGGCCGCCGGCGCCTGAGGCCAACAAACAAAGTGAATGGGTTTTATATATCAAAAGCGCGAGCTTCAAT
>NZ_DJDV01000051.1:0-42339 GCF_002431195.1 Sphingobium sp. UBA5915
TCGGCCGCGCGGCCTTCGGGCAAATCGAAATTGCGTTGCTGCGCCATAGCCGTGCCGGCGCCGAGCGCCAGCGCGCTCGCCCCGCCCAGAATCATGGCCGTCCATTTCAATCTGGTCATGTCTTTGCTTCCCCCTCATGACGCGCCATGGGTGCGCGCCTTCCCCCGGGCGCACGGCTACCGCCGCGCACCGGACTGGCTGATCGACAAGAAATCCCACTGCTTCGATGCCGGTATCACTGCCGGCTGGCGCCCTTCTGGCCTTCCTGGTGGAAAGCCTCGGCATCCCCTCCCTGCGCCCGGCTGCATGGCCGCTGGTCACATTGGGAAAGACAGCGGCGCGCGCATTATCCGCCATGGCCACCGTCACATTTTTTACATGCGCCCTGTTTTTCACCCGATACGGCGGATTTGCCCGGACACTTCGTTGAACAGCCATGATCGTCTTGGGGAAGGGGCCGACCGATTCAGGACAGCAGGGCTTTCTGGCTTGCACGCCATATCTGTCCGCACGAACCGGCGCTACGGCGCTGGCTTTCGGGGCGGATCCAGCATGGTTTGCAGATTGACGACGTCATTCAGGAAACCTACGCCAAGCTCGCCAGCCTGGCAGCGGTCGACCATATCGAAAATCCGCGCGCCTATTTCTTTCGCGCCGCGCTGTCGGTGGTGGCCAGCGAATTGCGTCGAGCGCCGGTCGTATCCATGGAAACGCTGAGCGAAGTAGAGCGGCTGAACTTCGCAGCCGATGAGCTGCCGCCCGATATTCAGGCAGAACAGCGCGAGGAATTTCGCTTGGTTGCCGACGCGATCGACCTGTTGCCTGCGCGATGCCGCGAAGCCTTCATGCTGCGCAAGGTGCAGGGATTGTCCCAGCGGGAAACCGCGCAACTGCTGGGTTTGTCGGAAAGCACCGTGGAAAAGCATGTCGGGCGCGGTATCCGCCATTTGATAAATATTTTCGGACGTGGCGGAAAATCCGGTCAGCCCGCGTCTTACGACCAAATCCCGGATACGGAGCATTATGACAGCAAGGGAAAGCAGCGCGCAGATCGAGCAACAGGCGGCCATATGGGCGGCCCGGCTTGACGCGCGTGGGCTGACGGCTGCTGAACAGGCGGATCTGGATGCCTGGCTTTCCGGCGATAGCCGCAGGCTGGGCGCTTGGGCGATGGCACGGGCGGCGTTGGCGCGGGTGGAGCTTGCGCAGGCGTCCGGTAGCACCCATCCCGCCGCCCGTATCCCATGGCTCACCCGTCGGTTCCTGCTGCGCGGCGCTGGCATGGCGCTGGCGGCGTCAGCGGTCGGGGCGGTTGCCCTGGGCCTGTGGAGCGACGGCGATCATTATGCGACCGGCAAGGGCCAAATGCTGCGCATCGCCCTGTCGGATGGCAGCATCGTCAACCTCAACACCACCAGCGAAATGGACGTGCAATTCACCGATCGGCAGCGCACGATCATCCTGCGGGGTGGCGAGGCGCTGTTCGCTGTCGCTAAGGATGCATCCCGCCCCTTCGTCGTCATCGCCGGGGACGCGCGGGTCCGCGCGGTGGGTACGGCCTTCACTGTCCGGCACGAAGCGCGCCGCCCGGTCGACGTCATCGTCAGCGAAGGCGTGGTGGAAGTGAGCGAGGCCAGGGCAGCGCCTGTCCGCGTGTCCCAGGGGACGCGTGCGGTGGTCGATCCGCGCGCGGCTACGCCGATCGAGACCGCTGCGATCGCGTCTGACACGATTGAGCAGGAGCTTTACTGGCGCGAAGGCAAGATCGCCTTTCGCGACACCACGCTGGCCAGCGCAGCTGCGCAGTTTGCCCGTTATAATGACGAACATATCGTCATTGCCGATCCGGTGCTGGCGCAGGAAACCATCACCGGCCTGTTCATCGCCAATGACCCGCGCGGTTTCGCGCAGGCGGTGGCGGAAAGTCTGGGCGTCGTAACGCGCATCGAGGCCGGCCGCATCATCTTGAGTCCGACCTGATCGGTACGGGCAACCGCAATGCGTTCCTCCTGCAATGCCACGGGGAACAGGGGAGAAGCAGACATGAAGACACAGGACCCGCCAGCGGGATTGAGCCGTCGCGCGCTCGGCGCATGGGCGGTCGGCGGCGGCGCGGCGATGGTCGCAGGGCTGCCCGTTGCGGCGCAGACGCCCCCGCCGCCGCCCGAACCCACGCGGCTCAAGAGCGCGGGCGAGACACTGCGGCCCGAAATCGTCGGTGATTTCGGCATCGTTGCTGCCGGTCGTCATTATGCGGTGGCCGCAGGCACGCGCATCCTGATGGCGGGGGGCAATGCCACCGATGCGGGGGTCGCGGCCGTCTTTGCCGCGGCCGTGACCGAAATATCGCATTTCGGCTTTGGCGGTGAAGCGCCGACGATCATCTATGATAGCGGCACGAAGGACGTGACCGTCATCAATGGGCAGGGGACAGCCCCGGCGCTCGCCACGCCCGACAAATTCGCGCAGCTTGGTATGATCCCGGGCAATGGCCCGATGGGCGGCACCATTCCTGCCATGGTGGACGCCATGGCGCGCGCGCTGCAACTCAATGGCACCATGACGCTCGATCAGGTGATGCAGCCCGCGATCGAACTGGCCGATGGCTTCGTCATGTATAACTTCCTGGCCGAGGTTTTCGTCAGCCAGCAGAAGGCGACCGCGAAATACAAGACCGCCTATGACACTTATTATCCGGGCGGTGCGCTGCCCAAGGTTGGTGAGATATTCCGCCAGCCCAATCTTGCCCGCACGATGCGAGTCATCGCCGCGGCGGACAAGGCGGCCCTTGCCCGGACCAAGGATCGCAAGGCCGCGATCCAGGCCGGGCGCGACGCTTTCTATAAAGGCGACATCGCCCGACGCATTGGCGCGGCGATGGAAGCGGATGGCGGCCTGATGCGCTATGGCGACCTTGCCGGTTATCAGGGCAAGCTGGAAGCACCGGTCACGACGGACGTTTTCGGCTACACCATCTGCAAGGGCGGCTTCTGGAGCCAGGGGCCGGCGCTGCTGATTGCGCTGAACATCGCGGAAGCAGCCGGCATCGGCGCTATGGAACCGGGCAGCGAGACCTATCTTCACACGCTGGCGGAATCAATCAAGCTCGCCTTTGACGACCGCAATGCCTATTTCGGCGATCCCGACTTTGCCAAGGTGCCGGCCAAGGCGTTGCTGTCCAAGGCCTATGCCGCCCAGCGCGCGAAGCTGATCGGACCCAGGGCTTCGCTGGAGCATCGCTATGGAGATCCATGGGCGATGGAGGGCGGCAAGCGACCGACGCCAGTCTTCACGCCGCATATGCTGAAAAAACCGCCGGTCCCCACCGCCGACACCACCGCGATCGAAGTGGTCGACCGGCACGGCAATCTGTTCAGCTGCACGCCCAGTTCCGGCTGGATGCTGGGCGGCGCCTATATCGCGGGCGACACGGGCGTGCCGATGAGCAACCGCATGACCGTGTTCGACCTGGATCCTGAAAGCCCCAATGTCCTGGCGCCGGGCAAAAGGCCGCGCACCACCTTGTCGCCTTCGATGGTGATGAAGGATGGCGCGCCCTATCTCGCCATCGGCACGCCGGGCGGCGACAATCAGGACCAGCAGATCATGAACGTGCTGCTGCGCGTGCTCGCCTTTGGCCAGCCGCTTCAGGCCGCGATCGAGGCACCCCGCATCAATTCCAGTCATTTCCACGGCTCCTTCGCGGTCAAGAAGGATGAACCGGGCGTGCTGGAGATCGAGGATCGGGTGCCCCAGGCGGTGCGCGACGGGCTGGCCGCGCGTGGGCACAAGCTGGACGTGCTCGGGCCGTTTGGCGTGTCGACCGGCATCGTCGCGGTGGGCGTCGTGCCGGAAACCGGCACCCTGCGCGGGGCGGCGGACGTGCGGCGCGAACGCTATGTCTTTGGTTGGTAAGGGGGATACAGGATGACATCGTCGCTCAGGGCCATGGCCCTCATCGCATGGCTCGGCACGGCTGCGCCGGTGTTGGCCCAGCCTGCCAACCTCCCGCCTCCCGGCGGCGAAAAGCCGATCGCTTTCGACGTGCATGAAGGCACGTCGATGGCAGTATCGGCCTCCCCCGATGGCAAATGGCTGGCGGTCGACCTGCAAGGCAGCCTCTGGATCATTCCTGCCGCCGGCGGCAAGGCGCGGCGCATCACCGACTATTTCAACGACGCGCGCCAGCCCGTCTGGGCGCCCGACGGATCGCATCTTCTCTATTTCGCCTATCGCGACGGCGGCTACGACCTCTGGACCATCAAGCCCGATGGCAGCGACATGCGCCGATTGACGCAGGGCGCCTATGACGATCGCGAGCCGGTCTATTCACCCGATGGCAAGACCATCGCCTTCTCCTCCGACCGCAGCGGCAATTACGACATCTGGACGATGGACGTGGCGACCGGCGCGATGAAGCAGATCAGCAGCAATCCGCGCGAAGACCGGATGCCGACCTGGTCGCCGGATGGCCGGCGTGTGGCCTATGCCGGAGCGGAGGGCATGATGGGCGGCGCGCTCTACGTCACCGATCTCGCCACCGGGCAGGAAAGCCTGCTCAAAAAGGTGGACGGCAAGGCGGATGCCCCCTCCTTTGGTCCCGGCGGCGCGCTTGCCTATGTCGTGCAGGATGCAAGCGGCAGCCATTTGTTCATCGACGACAAGCAGGTTAGCGGCACCGAAAATGTCTTCCCCTTCCGTGTCTCCTGGGGGACGCGCGGTGGCTATCATTATGTCTCGGACGGCAAGGTTCGGCAGGGCGGCCCGCGTAAGTCCACTGTCGATTTCGCAGCGACGCTCGAAGTCGTGCGGCCCAGCTACACGCGCGCCAAACGCGACTGGGATTCGACCGCGCCGCGCAAGGCGCTGGGCATCACCCATCCGCGCCTGTCGCCCGATGGCAGCCGCATCGCCTTTGTCGCGCTTGGCGATCTCTATATTGTCTCATCCAAGGGCGGCACGCCTGAAAATCTGACCAAGGACGCCGCGCTTGACGCCGACGCCGACTGGTCGCCCGATGGCAGGCGCATCGTCTTTTCCTCCGACCGGGTCGGCGGCCTGCCGCAGCTGTTCATCAAGGATTTGAAGACCGGCAAGGACCGGCAACTGACGAACATGGACACCCAGCCGCTGGGCGCGGCCTGGTCGCCGGACGGAAAGCAGATCGCCTTCATCGACGTCGATGGCCGCTGGGGCGTGGCGGGCGTCTGCGTCGTGGATGTCGCGAGCGGCAAGGTGACACGGCTTCAGACGTCGCTCGGTCAGCCTGGCAGTCCCAGCTGGTCGGCGGACGGCAAATATGTCGTCATCAGCCTGTCCTACAAATATTCCAACAGCTTCCGCGAAGGCACCAATCAGGTCTATGTCATCCCGGTCGACGGCACGACAAAGCCTTTCTGGCAGATCCCGCAAGAGAATATGTCGCTCGACACGCGCAGCGGCAGCGGCCCGGCCTGGTCGCCTGATGGCACGCGGATGGCGGGCATCTATGAAGGCTTGCTCAAGGTCTGGCCGGTGGCGGCCGACGCCAAGCCGCTGGGCCCGGCGCGCAGCTATACATCGGACATCGCCTTCTTCCCGACCTGGAGCGGGGATGGCAAAACCATTCTGGTCCAGTCGAACGACGCGCTCAAGACCGTCAATCTGGAAACCGGCGTCGTCACCGACGTGCCGATCAACCTCACTTACCGCCTTGCCAAGCCGACCGGGCGCACCATCATTCACGTCGGCGCACTGGTCGATTCCGTCACCGACGCGACGCAGACGAACAAGGACATCGTCATCGACGGCAACCGGATCACCGCCATTCGCGATCATGATCCGGCCAGGAGCGACGCCACTGCCCGCTATGTCGACGCCAGCACCCTGACGGCCATTCCCGGCCTCATCGAATATCATTCCCATATCCAGAAGGATTTCGGTTCGAACCTGGAAAAGGCGTGGCTGGCCTATGGCATCACCACCGTGCGTGACCCCGGAACGCAGGTCTATGATGCGGTCGAGGATCGCGAGGCGGCGGAGGCAGGGGTGCGGATCAGCCCGCGCCTCTATACTGGCGGCCCGCTGCTTGAATGGCAGCGTGTCTATTACAAGATGGGCATTGCCGTCTCCAGCCCCGCCCATCTGGAGCGCGAACTGGGCCGCGCCCGCGCGCTCAGATATGATATTCAGAAAAGCTATGTGCGCATGCCCGACCTCTATCAGCGGCGCATCGTGGAGGCGGCGCACGCCATGGGCATTCCGGTATCGGGCCACGAAATCTTCCCCGCCGCCTATTCTGGCGTGGATGGCACCGAACATATGGGCGCGACCAGCCGGCGCGGCTATTCGCCCAAACAGGGACCGGGCGGCATGGCCTATGAGGATGTGATCCAGCTGTTCGGACAAAGCCGGCGGACGCTGACGCCGACCAATTTCGGCGCGCTGACCGGCTATCTGCAACGGCATCCCGACTATCGCAGTGATCCGCGCGTCAAGCTCTATCCCAGCTGGGCGCAGGACAGCGTCACCCAGGATGATGATGCGATCGCCCGCATCGTCGGCCCGCTGCTCAAGGGTGGCCTCGCCTCCATGAAGAAAATGTATGACGCCGGGACACAGGTCGTGGCCGGCACCGACACGATGATCGCGACCAACCTTCACGCGGAAATCGCGTCCTATGTGGACGGGGGATTGACGCCTTTCCAGGCGTTGCAGACCGCAACGGTCAATTCCGCCCGCGCGCTTAATCTCGACGCCGGGACGCTCGAGCCGGGCAAACTGGCGGACATCGCGCTGATCGAAGGGGACCCGCGCGCCGACATCGCCAACACGTTCAAGGTGAAGACTGTGGTCGCAAACGGCGTCGTCCATCAGGTGGCGGATCTGATCGCCGCCGTGCAATAAGGGGATGAGCCGCCGGGATGCGCTGCGCACCCCGGCGGCTGATCGTCATGCCTTGAGGTCGAACCGGTCGGCGTTCATCACCTTTGTCCAGGCGCGGGCGAAATCGGCAACGAACTTGTCGCCAGCGTCGGACGCGGCATAGACTTCGGACAGCGCGCGCAGCTGCGAGTTGGAGCCGAACACCAGATCGGTGCGCGTGGCGGTCCACCGTTCCTCGTCGCTCGCCCGGTCGGTGCCGACGAACACCTCGTCGCCGCGATCGTCCACTTCCTTCCACGCCGTGCCCATGTCGAGCAGATTGACGAAGAAGTCGTTGGTCAGCTGCCCCGGCCGGTCGGTCAGAACGCCGTGCGACGTGCCGCCATGATTGGCGCCCAGGACGCGCAAACCGCCGACCAGCACGGTCATTTCCGGCGCACTAAGGCCCAGCAACTGCGCGCGATCGACCATCAGCTCTTCTGTCGGTACGTTGAAGCGCACCTGCAGATAGTTGCGGAATCCGTCCGCCTTGGGCTCCAGCGGTTCAAAACTGTGGGCGTCGGTCTGTTCGTCCGTCGCATCGCCCCGGCCTGAAGCGAAGGGCAGATGCAGGTCGTGCCCCGCGGCTTTTGCCGCCTGTTCGACCCCGACATTGCCGCCCAGCACGATCAGGTCGGCGATGCTGACGCGCCCGCCAAAATCGCGCTGGATGCCCTCATAGACAGCCAGCACCTTGGCCAGTTCGTCGGGCTCATTGGCGTCCCAGTCCTTTTGCGGGGACAGGCGGATGCGCGCGCCATTGGCGCCGCCGCGCTTGTCGGAATCGCGGTAGGTCGCGGCCGACGCCCAGGCGGTCTTGACCAGCTGGCTGATGCTGAGGCCACTATCGGCGATCTTGTCCTTCAGCATTGCGACGTCGGCATCGCTCAGCACTGGCCCCGCCGGAACCGGGTCCTGCCAGATCAGATCCTCCTCCGGCACATCGGGGCCGAGATAGCGGACCTTGGGCCCCATGTCGCGATGGGTCAGCTTGAACCAAGCCCTGGCGAAGGCGTCGGCGAACTGGTCGGGATTGGCGTAAAAGCGCTCGGCGATCTTGCGATATTCGGGGTCCATCTTGAACGCCATGTCGGCGGTCGTCATCATCGTGGGCAACCGCTTGTCCGGGCTGCGCGCGCCGGGCGCCATATCCTCGGGCTTCTGGTTGATCGGTTGCCATTGCTGCGCGCCGGCCGGGCTTTTCACCAGCTCATAATCATAGTCCAGCAGCATGCGGAAATAGTTCATCGACCACTGGATCGGCGTCGGCGTCCAGGCGCCCTCCAGGCCGCTGGTGATGGTATGATCGCCGATGCCGGTTTCATGGCCGCTCTGCCAGCCAAGGCCCTGCTGCGCGATGTCCGCGCCTTCGGGCTCCGCGCCGACCAGGGATGCGTCGCCCGCGCCATGGCATTTGCCGAAGGTGTGGCCGCCCGCCGTCAGCGCCAGCGTCTCTTCATCGTTCATCGCCATGCGGGCGAATGTTTCGCGAATGTCGCGCGCAGACTGGAGCGGATCGGGCTTGCCGCCCGGACCTTCGGGATTGACGTAGATGAGGCCCATCTGGATCGCAGCCAGCGGGTTTTCCAGCGCGCGGCCCTCTTCCTCGTCGATGCGCGTCAGATTGCCTTCCTGGCCGACCCAGAATTCTTCCGTGCCCCAGTAAATATCCTTTTCCGGCTCGAATATGTCCGCGCGTCCGCCTCCAAAGCCGAACACCGGCCCGCCCATTGATTCAATGGCGACATTGCCCGCCAGGATCATGAGGTCAGCCCAGCTCAGCTTGCGGCCATATTTCTGTTTGATCGGCCAGAGCAGCCGGCGCGCCTTGTCCAGATTGGCGTTATCGGGCCAGCTGTTGAGCGGCGCGAAGCGCTGCGTGCCGGACGACGCGCCGCCGCGTCCGTCGCCGGTGCGATAGGTGCCCGCGCTATGCCACGCCATGCGGATGAAAAAGGGACCATAATGGCCATAATCGGCCGGCCACCAGGGCTGGCTGTCGGTCATCAGCGCGGTCAGGTCGCGCTTGACGGCAGCCAGATCCAGCGTCTTGAATTCCGCGGCATAATCGAAATCATCACCCATCGGATCGCCGGTGCGACCCTGTTGATGGAGAATGTCGAGCGACAATTGGTTGGGCCACCAGTCGCGGTTCGTGCGACCCAGCAGGCTGCGCATCGCGGCGGGCTCCTTGCCCGGATCGCTCAGGGGGCTTCCACTTGTCCTTGCGTCCATGGATTGACTCCTCTCTCAATCGGCCGCTCAGGGGGTGTCGCGGCGTTAGAACTATAAGCCCCCAGCCCCCGCGAAAGGAAATCGGAAAAACCGCTGACAGTGACAAGCGCAACCGAACAGCCGCTGCGACCGTTCGAGCCGTTAGGGCGGCGATGTGCCCGCTCTGGTAAGGAAATCTTAGGATTGGGCGCTAAACTGTTAGGCAAGAAGGAAAGGGCGCATGCACCAGACGCTGGAGGACGCCCGCCTGCGCAAGCTGGCGAGCTTCCACATCCTCGATACGCCGCCGGAGCGGGATTTTGACGCGCTGACCGCGCTGGCGCGGCGGCTGCTCGACTGCCCGATCGCCTTGGTGTCGCTGGTGGATCAGGATCGGCAATGGTTCAAATCGGCGCAGGGTCTGGGCCAGGTGCGGGAAACGCCGCGCGATCAGGCCTTCTGCGCGCATACCATCCATCAGGACAATCTGCTGGTGATAGAGGACGCCAGCGCCGACGCGCGCTTCGCGCGCAACCCGCTCGTGGTGGGCAAGCCGCATATCCGTTTTTATGCCGGGGTCCCGTTGCGACCGCATCATGACGGGCATTCCGATATGCTTCCCGGGCTTGGCTCTCTCTGCGTCATCGATACGCAGCCGCGCGCGCTGTCGGATGAGGAACGGGACATTTTGCGCGATCTGGCCGCTGTCGCGGAATCGCTTCTGCGTGCCCATGCCACGGCGCAGGATGCGCGCTATCTGGCGGAACTGGCGGAGGAGCGGGCGGACATATTGGACGGCCAGCATCGGCTCCTGCGTCAGGCGGAAAAACTGGCTGGCGTCGGGTCCTGGCGTGTGTCGCTGGACGATGGCGTGGTTCAATGGTCCGACCAGGTCTATGCCATCCATGGCTTGCCGATCGGCTCCACCCCGCCGCTGGAAGAGGCCCTTGCCTTTTATTCTCCGGAAGAGGCGCGGCTGATCGAAAAAAGGCTGCGCAAGGCCATGCGAACCGGGGAGGGGTTCGACTTCGAAACCGATCTGATTGCTGCTGATGGGCGGATGCGCCGGGTGCGCAGCATCGGCGAAGTCGAATTCCGGCATGACCGGCCCGCCGCTATCGTCGGCGTGTTTCAGGATGTCACCGAACGGCACCTGCGCGAGGAGGAATTACGTCACAGCGCAAGCACTGACAGCTTGAGCGGCCTGTCCAATCGCGCGAGCTTTGAAAAGCGTCTGGGCGAAACTCTGGCGCGGTTGAAGAGACGGGCGGAGCCTGTTGCGCTCCTGCTCATCGATCTGGACGGTTTCAAGGCGGTCAATGACAGTTTTGGCCATGCGGCCGGCGACGATATCCTGCGGGCAATGGCGGCGCGCATGCGCGAAGGCTGTATGGCCAACGCTTTTGCGGCGCGACTGGGCGGCGACGAATTTGCGTTGCTGGTCACCCGTCCGCGCGATTGTGCAGATCTGGAATCCTATGTCCAACGGGTTCTGGATCAGCTTCAGGTGTCCATCACGCAGGATGGCCAGACGCGGCGCGTATCCGCCACAGTCGGCGCGACACTCGCCGACGGCCCTGGCGTCACGCAACTGGACTTGATGCGGCGCGCCGATCTCGCCCTTTACCAGGCCAAACGCCATATGCGCGGCACAGGCAGGATATTCGGGTCCGACGCGCCGATCATACGCGACGGAGTCGCGCTTTCCTAGGCAGCGGGCGATACTGTCGACCACATTGCGGGACCATCGGGCCGGTCACTTTGGGCTTCGTCCCGTCATATTTTTCACGAGCAAGGCGCTGATTTCCCCGAGCTTTTCGCTTGGCCCTTTCGCCGCGCCGAAAAGGGACGCTTGACAACAAGCATGATTTCTTTCCAAATAACGCAATCAAAGCCCAATATGTGGAATATTGGAAAAGGGAGGATGACTGGTGCGGTTGCGTTATGTGAAACTTGCTACGATTTCTTATGCGGCTCTGGCGGCGGTTGCGCCGCTTGCCGTCGCTGCACAGGATATCGCCCCTCAAGCCACCCAGGATGATGACGTCGCCGACATCGTCGTCACCGGCATCCGCTCCAGCCTTCAGGGCGCGCTCAATGCGAAGCGCAATTCGCCAACCGTATTGGACGCGATCTCGGCGGAAGATATCGGTAAATTCCCTGACAAGAATGTCGGCGAAGCGTTGCAGCGCGTCACCGGCGTCCAGATCACCCGTTCCGACGGCGAAGGGTCGGGCGTCACCATCCGTGGTGCCGATCCCAGCCTGAACCGGGTCGAAATCAACGGCACCACCGCCCTGTCGACCACGGTCGGCGGCGGCCGCGACGTCGATTTCCGCGATCTGCCTTCCGAATTCGTCAATCGCGTGGAAGTGGTGAAGTCCGCCACAGCCGACATGACCGAAGGCGGCGTGGGCGGCACCGTGCGCATCATCACCCGTCGCCCGTTCGACAATGGCGGCAAGCCCTATCTCGCCGGATCGGCGCAGGCCATCTATGCCGATATCGGCGACCATATGGACCCGCGCCTGGCCCTGATCGGCAGCGACACCTTCGCCGACGGCACGATCGGCATCCTGGTGTCGGGCACGTTCGAAAACCGCAATGTCGAAAGCCATCAGGCCCGCACCACCGGCTGGGTCCAGCTGCGCGACCCCAATGGCGATCTCTATGACCTTAACGACGATGGCATGGGCGATTTCTTCCCGGACATTCCCCGCTATGTCATCAACCGCCTGGAAACCCGCCGCTACGCGCTGAACGGCATCCTGGAATGGCAGCCGAGCGATGACCTCAAAGCCTATTTCGAAGGCAACTGGACGCGGTCCAACCAGTCCGTCACCTCGCAATATCTGCAAACCGGCACCAGCGGCGGCATCGTCGATACTGAAAACACCATCATCGGGCCGGACAATACGGTCCAGCATCTGGAAATGACCAACAACCCCGCGCTGGCGCAGACCAGCCAGCTGGGCGTTTCCTACCGCAACATTCTGGGCGACATTCGCCGCACCACCTATAATTTGGCGCTGGGCGCGGAATGGACGACCGGTAATCTGACGCTGACGCCGAAAATCTCCTATTCCAAGGCCAAGGCCTATAATAACGAGATCAACGCGACCGCCGCCGTCACCGGCATGGACAGCCTGATCGTCGATTATGCCAATGGCCAGAATGCGCCCAACATCATTCTGCCCAATGATCCCACCACCCGCGCGGGGATCAACCAGCTGACCGTCCTGCGCCGCCCGCGCTATGACGATCAGTCGGAGAAAATGGCCAAGCTGGACGCGGAATATAAGCCCGACGGCGGCTTTCTGACGTCGATCAAGATCGGCGGTCAGTATCGCGACCTCAAGGTCACGAGCAAATTCTTCAATCGTTCGACCGTGCTCAACGGGTTTTCCGATCCCGCCGTCCAGCAGCAGATCGACAATGCGGTCGGCTTTGCATCGCTGGGTACCGCGCCCTTCTTCCACACCGGTGATCTGGGCTTTAGCGACGGCTATCGCGGCTGGCTCAACATGACGCAGGGCGTGGCCGACGCGATCGGCGTGCCCGATCCGTTCGAAGCCAATGGCTGCCCGACGCGTCCGGGCGGCACGTGCCAGGTGTTCACTGACACGTGGGAAGTGGGTGAAAAGAACTTGGCCGGCTATGCGCAGGCCGCCTTCGCCTTTGATGTCGGCGCGGTGCCGGTCACGGGCGTCATCGGCGCGCGCGTCGTCAATACCAAGGTCGACACGTCGGGCTATCTGAGCCAGGGCGGCATCGTCTCCCCGGTCGCCTATGACAGCAAGAACACCGAATTCCTGCCCTCGCTCAATATGAAGGCGGAGCTTATTCCCAACAAGCTGATGGCGCGCGTCACGGCGACCGAAGTCATGGCGCGCCCGCTGCCGCAACAGCTTGCGCCGCGCTTCACGCTGGATGTGGTGGGCCTCACCGGATCGCGCGGCAATCCGGGGCTCCAGCCCTTCCGCGCGCGCCAATATGATGCGGGCCTGGAATATTATATCAACCGCACCAGCTTTGCGTCGGTGACCTATTTCCGCAAGGAAATCAGCAGCTTCATCCAGAACACGACGGAGGATTATACGGATCCGGCGACGGACGTCACCTATACCATCACCGTGCCCACCAACGGCACGCAGAAGGTGACGATCAACGGCGTGGAAGCCGGCGCGCAGCTTGCGTTCGACTTCCTCGACGTCCCTGTGCTCAAGCAGATGGGTGTGATCGCCAACTACACCTATTCCAAGGATAGCGGTTATGAAGGGGTGGATCGGTTTACCGGCGATTCCCTGCCGTTCCAGGGCCTCTCGCGCCACAGCTACAATCTGTCGGCCTATTATGAAGATGATGTGGTCAGCCTGCGCGGCGCCTATAACTGGCGGTCCAAATATCTGATCAACGCCGCCGGTCGCGGCGGCAACCCGGAATTTGGCGAAGCCTATGGCCAGCTCGACGCGTCGCTCAACATCACGGTGATGCCCGGCGTCGCTTTCTTCCTTGAAGGGGTCAACCTGCTCGACGCCACGCGCAAGGAGAATGCGAACAGCGTCTATCGCCGCACGATCATCGAAACCTTCGGTCGCCGTGTCTATGGCGGTGTCCGCCTGAAACTGTGATCGGGACCGGCCTTTCGCGCCGAACACTGCTCGCCGCGCTGGCATCCACGCCAGTCGCGGCGCGCGCTGCCCGCAAGATGCTCTATCGGGATGATTTCTCCCATGGTCTGGATCAGTGGCAACTGGAAGCCGCGTCTCCTCAGGCCCGCGTGTCCGCCGCGCAGGGCGTGCTCGACATCGACACGCCCGCCGGCCTGACCCTCTGGTTTCGCCAGCCGCTGAAAGGACCGGTCGCGATCGCCTATGACGTGCGCGCGGTGCAGGCCGGTGGACCGCAGGACGCGGTCAGCGACGTAAACGCCTTCTGGATGGCGCAGGACCCCGCCGTGCCGGGCAGGTCGGCGCTCGCCGCCCGCCGCAGCGGCGTGTTTGAGGACTATGACAGCCTGCGCACCTATTATGTCGGCATCGGCGGCAATCGGAACAGCACCACGCGGATGCGTCGATATGTCGGCCGCGCCGGTGATCGGCCGCTGCTGCCGGCGCACGATCGGACCGATCCGGCCGCGATGCTCACGCCCAATCGCTGGTTCCATCTGCGCCTGATCGCGGATGGCGCCCATATCGCAGTGGAGCGTGACGGGGAAACCCTCTTCGCCATGACGGACCGGCATCCCTATCGCAGCGGCCATTTTGGCGTGCGCACCACCCAAAGCCATATCCAGCTACGCAAATTCTCGATCACCCGGCTCTGAAGACCGGCATAGGAGGGGACAATGACCAGCATTTTGACCATCGGCCGCCGCGACATGCTGCGCGCCAGCCTGATGGGCAGCGCCGCCGCGCTGATCCCCTCCGCTGCCCGCGCCGCATCGACCATGCCGCGCAGCACGCCGGTCCGTTGGATCGACGGCGAAGCGCCCAGGCTCAGCCTTGGCCAGACCTTCGGCGTGCCCTGGCCGCGCGGGGCCGTGAAGCCGGGCGCGCCACTGGCGGTGCGCGGCGACGGCAAGCCGCTTCCGTCCCAGCACTGGACGCTCGCCACCTGGCCCGACGGGTCGCTCAAATGGTCGGCGCACGCGCTGCCCGCCGGCATGGACCAGCCCGCGACCCTGGACGTCGCACCCGGCCGGCCCACGGCGCCCAAGGCGGGCGTCATGGTCCGCGAACAGGCGGACATGGTCGAGATCGTCAGCGGCGCGACCCGCTGGCGGATTCCGCGCAGCGGTGCGGTTGCGATCGCCGGTGCCTGGGCGGGCGATCGGCAAGTGATGGGGCCGCTCACGCTCGTCGCCAGTATTGATGATGCACCCGAAAACGGCCGCCGCACCCAGCTGACCGGCCGGATCGACCGGGTGACGGTCGAACAAAAAGGCCCGGTGCGCGCGGTTGTCCGGATAGAGGGTATTCATGCAGGGGCGGGGCGCAGCCTGCTGCCCTTCACCGTGCGGCTTTATGCCTATGCCGGCGGCGATCATCTGCGCATCGTCCACAGTTTCATCTTCGACGGTGATCCGGGAAAGGATTTTGTCAGCAGCCTGGGCCTTGTCGCCGCCGTGCCGATGGCGGGCGCGCCGCATGACCGCCATGTCCGCCTCGCCACCACGCAGGGGCATCTCTTTTCCGAAGCCGTCCGCCCGCTTACCGGTCTGCGCCGTGATCCGGGAGAGGCGGCACGCGCGGCGCAGATCGCGGGTCGCGCCGTGCCGATGGACGCGATGGCCGACAGCGTCCGCCCCCTGCTGGATCGCATCCCGACGTGGAGCGATTTCAGCCTAAGCCAGCTCAGCGCCGACGGTTTCGCCATCGTCAAGCGCACGCAGGCCGGCCATGCCTGGGTCGACGCCACGGCCGGGACCCGCGCGCTTGGGCTTGGTTATGTCGGCTCGCCGATGGGCGGCGTGGCGCTCGCGGCCCGCTATTTCTGGCAGCGGCACCCGACCCAGATCGATATCAGCGATGTCGCATCCGACGAGGCGCGTCTGGCGCTCTGGCTGTGGTCGCCCGATGCACGTCCCATGGATATGCGCCCCTATCGCGGCGTGCTCGGCATGGAGGGTTATGATGCCCAGAATGAAGGGCTCGCCATCACCTATGAAGATTATGAGCCCGGCTGGGACAGCGCAACCGGCACTGCCCGCACGAGCGAACTGACGCTCTGGGCCTGCGCCGCCACGCCTGGCGCTGATCGGCTCGCCGCCATGGCGCAGGCCAACGCCGTGCCGCCGCAACTGATGGTCGAACCGCAGCGCATCCATGCCGCGAATGTCTTTGGCCCCTGGGCGCTGCCCGATCGATCGACGCCGATGAAGGCGCGGATCGAGGACCAGATCACCAATCTCGCCGCCTTCTATGAGGCGGAGGTCGACCGCCGCCGCTGGTATGGCTTCTGGAATCATGGCGACGTCATGCACACCTATGACGCTGACCGGCACCAGTGGCGCTACGACATTGGCGGCTTTGCCTGGGACAATAGTGAATTGTCGCCCGACTTGTGGCTGTGGCTGAGCGTCCTGCGCACCGGCGATGCGGGCCTGTTCCGCTTCGCCGAGGCGATGACCCGCCATACGGGCGAGGTCGACGTCTATCATCTCGGCCGCTTCAAGGGATTGGGCACGCGTCATGGCGTCCAGCATTGGAGCGACAGCAGCAAGCAGCCGCGCATTTCCAACGCGATCTATCGGCGCATCTATTATTATTTGACCGGCGACGAACGGGTCGGGGACCTGATGCGGGACCTGCTACTGTCCGACCAGACGCTCGCCCATGTCGAAATCGGCCGCAAGGTGCCGGGGGCGGAACGCAAGAGGTTGCCCGACGGCGTCATAGAGATGACCTTTGGCACCACCTGGTGCGCGGTCGCCTCCTCCTGGCTTGCCGAGTGGGAACGGACCGGCGAGCGGAAATGGCGCGACCGGTTGCTTGCCGGCATGACCAGCATCGGCGGCCTGCAATATGGCTGGCTGACCGGGACCGCGCCGTTCGACCTGTCGACTGGCCGCTTCCTGGGCAAGGGAGACAGCATATCGGTATCGCATCTCAACGCCGTGTTCGGCGCGCTCGAACTCAATGCCGAACTGCTCGACCTGCTTGATGTGCCTGCCTACCGCACGGCCTGGCTTGACTATTGCCGTTGGTTCAACGCCCCGCGCGCGCAATGGGAGGCGAAATTCCCCTTCCCCTATCGCGGCCGCAATCTGCGTGAAGGTCATTCTCGCCTGACCGCCTATCTCGCGCATGAGACGCGCGATCCCGCCATGGCGCGCCGCGCCTGGGAGGAGTTTTTCTCGGGCGAAGCGGGCCTTGGTCTGTCGCAGGGCGATCCGCGCGTGACGCTGCAAGGACCGCAAATCCTTGGCCCCACGGTCGAATGGCCCCATGTCTCCACCAATGCCGCGGCCCAATGGGGGCTGGCGGCGATCGAAAATCTGGCGCTCATCCCCGATGCACTGCCGGCCCAAAGCTGAAGAAGGATATCTCCATGAAAAGCGGCATCTCGCTCCTCGCGCTGGCGGCGCTCGCCTGGACCGGCGCTGCGGTGGCCAAGCCGGTGAAGCAGTGGACCGACGCCACCACCGGGCATGAGATCGTCCAGATCACCGATGCGCCCGGCGGCGCGGCCAGCCTCTATTTCCACCAGAACAGCTATACGCCCCAGGGCGACAAGATGGTCATCTCGACGCCCGATGGCATCAGCGTCGTGACGCTGGCCGACTGGAGCGTGACGCCGCTGGTCAAGGGGCGCGACCTGCAACTGCTCTTTACCGGCCGCCGGACGCGCACGGCCTATTATGCCGGCCGCCGCCACGACGATGCAGGCGGGGCGACGACCATTTTCGCCGCCGACATCGACAGCGGCAAGACGCGGCGCATCGCGACCGTGGCAAAGGGCTCGATCGGCTCGATCAATGCTGACGAAACCCTGCTGCTTGGCCAATGGGCGGCGAGCGACAAGCCGCTTCAGCCCGATGGCACGAAGAAGAGTGGCGAACCGGAAATCAAGCAGCAGTTCGGCCAGGCCAACTACGCCGCTACCGGCCCCGACGGCCAGCCGCTGACCTTCGCCGAAGCGAAGGAAGTGCGCCTCAATGAACGGCTGGAGGCGAAGATTCCGATGGAGATCTTCACCATCGACATTCGCACCGGCGAGCGGAAGGTGGTGGTCGCCTCGACCGACTGGCTCAACCATGTCCAATTCTCGCCCACCGATCCCGGCCTCATCATGTATTGCCACGAAGGTCCCTGGCACAAGGTTGATCGCATCTGGACCATCCGCACCGATGGCACGGGCAAGCAACTTGTCCACAAACGTTTCATGAACATGGAAATCGCCGGCCACGAATTTTTCTCACCGGACGGAAAATGGATCTGGTACGATCTTCAGACGCCGCGCGGGGAGGTGTTCTGGCTCGCGGGCTATGAACTCGCGACCGGCCATCGCCGCTGGTATCATGTCGACCGCAATATGTGGTCGGTCCATTATAATCAGGCGCCCGATCTGCAACATTTCTCCGGCGATGGCGGTGACAGCGAAATGGTCGCCCATGCGCCCGACGGCAAATATCTCTATCTCTTCACGCCCAAAGACATTCCCGACGTGGCGGGCATTCATGCCGACAATGCGGCCGATCTCGTCGCGCCCGGCACGTTCGACGCGGAAAAGATCGTCGATATGGCGCGCCATGATTATCGGTTGGAACCCAATATCACCTTCACGCCCGATGGCGCATGGATGATCTTCCGCTCCAACATGGACGGCAGCAACCAGGTCTATGCCGTCAGGGTGAAGAAATAGGCGCGGTCTTCATCCCCTGATCGGGGCGCAGGGGCGCGGCGCCAAGCCGCCGATCAACGTATCGACCAGCGCGGCGGCAATTTTTTCCGCGCTGGACGGTCCGTTGGGATCGTGCCAGCGCGCCGGCCAGTTGAGCGCGCCGGCAATGGCAAAGGCGCTCATCTTGACGTCCACCGGCGCGATTGATCCGTCCGCGATGCCATCGGCGATCAGGGCGCGCAGCGTCCTGTCGATCTCGCTTTTGCGCGCACGGATTTCCGCCGCGCTTGGCGGCGAAAGCAGTTCATCGCCCGTCCGCACCATGCATCGGCCAAAATCATCCATGTTCGTACGCGCATAAGCGATCAGGAAGCGCCGCAACCTATCAATACCCCGCCCTTCCTCGCTGCTCGCCTGATCGGCTGCGGCCCGCAGCGGCTCCAGCCCGCGCGTCACGCATTCGATCAGCACCTGCTCCTTATTGCCGAGATAATGGTAGATGGTGGGCTTGCTGATCCCCAATGACGCCGCGACATCATCCAGCGACGTGGCATGAAACCCCCGCGCGTTAAACATGCGCACGGCCGCCGTCAGCACGGCGTCCCGCTTTTGCGCACGCTCCTCAATCTTCTCCGCCCGCGTGCGAAATGGCGAGGCGGAGCTGTTTTCCCTATCCGGTTTCACATCAAGCCTCCGCCCGTCAGCTTGACAAAAAACGCATGAATAAGCAATATACTCACCAGTAGATTATCGACGTCTCGACCGACGTCGCGCAGGAAGAGGACGCAAAATGGTACAGGATCCCATCGTCATCGCCGGCTATGCCCGCACCCCCATGGGCGGCTTTCAGGGTGCGCTGTCACCCTTGAAGGCAACCGATCTCGGCGCGGCCGCGGTCAAGGCGGCGATCGAGCGCGCCAAGCTCCCTGCCGATGCCGTCGATCGCATCTATATGGGCTGCGTCCTTCCCGCTGGCCTGGGTCAGGCGCCCGCACGCCAGGCGGCGCTCGGCGCTGGCCTTGGCCTCAACACGGAGGCGACCACCGTCAACAAGATGTGCGGATCGGGCATGCAGGCCGCGATCATGGCGCATGAGGCGCTGGCGGCCGGCGCGGCGGATATCATCGTCGCGGGCGGCATGGAAAGCATGACCAATGCCCCCTATGCGCTGCCCAAGCATCGCGCCGGCGCGCGTATTGGCCATGACCGCATCATCGACACGATGATGATGGACGGGCTGGAGGACGCCTATGAACCGGGCAAGGCGATGGGCGTCTTTGCCGAAGAAGCCGTGCGCGACTATCAGTTCAGCCGCGCCGAGCAGGATGACTATGCGATCCGGTCGCTCTCCCGCGCCAGTGACGCGATTGCGTCGGGTGCGTTCGTGCGCGAAATCACCCCCGTGACTGTCTCCGGGCGTGGTGGCGACATGCTGATCGATACCGACGAGCAGCCCGGCAAGGCGAAGCCAGACAAAATTCCGTCGCTGCGGCCCGCTTTCGCCAAGGATGGCACGATCACGGCTGCCAATGCCTCCTCCATATCCGATGGTGCCGCCGCGCTGGTGATGACACGGCGCAGCGTCGCCGATCGGCTTGGTCTGCCGATCGTGGCGCAGGTCGTCGCGACCGCCGCCCATGCGCAGGAACCTTCCAAATTCACGACCGCGCCCGTCCCTGCGATGCGCAAGCTACTCGACAAGGCGGGGTGGTCGATTGAGGATGTCGACCTGTTCGAAGTCAATGAAGCTTTCGCCGTCGTGGCCATGATCGCGGCGCGCGAACTGTCGATCCCGGCCGAAAAACTGAACGTCAACGGCGGTGCGACCGCGCTCGGCCATCCCATCGGCGCATCGGGCGCGCGCATCCTGACGACCTTGATTGCGGCGCTGCAAAATCGTGGGCTGAAGCGCGGCGTCGCAAGCCTGTGCATCGGCGGCGGCGAAGCCACCGCCATGGCTGTCGAGCTGGTCTGAACGGGGGGCAAAATCCATGGACATCAGAAATATGGCCGCCATCGTCACCGGCGGCGCATCAGGTCTCGGCAAGGCGACGGCCGCGATGCTGGCCGCCAATGGCGCGAAGGTTGCCATTCTTGATCTGAACGAGGAGGCGGCGAACGCCTCCGCGCAAGAGATGGGCGCCATCGCCTTCGCGCTCAATGTCGCGGACGACGCCGCCGTCGCCGCCGCGCTTGATGAGGCCGAAAAGGCGCATGGCGTCGCGCGCATTCTCGTCAACTGTGCGGGCATCGCGCCTGCCAGCAAGACGGTGGGCAAGGAAAACGCGCCTCATTCGCTCGACCTCTTTCGCCGCACCATCGAGGTCAATCTGATCGGCAGCTTCAACCTCATCTCGAAATTCGCCGCGCGCGCCGCCGCTGTTGACGATGTGGCGGGTGAACGTGCCGTCATCGTCAACACAGCGTCGGTCGCAGCCTATGACGGTCAGATCGGCCAGGCCGCCTATGCCGCGTCCAAGGGGGGCGTGGTCGGCATGACATTGCCGGTCGCGCGCGATCTTGCGCAGCACCATATCCGCGTCATGACCATTGCCCCCGGCATTTTTCGCACGCCGATGGTGGAAGGCTTCCCGCAGCATGTGCAGGACGCATTGGGCGCGCAGGTGCCGCACCCCAGCCGCCTGGGCGCCCCCGACGAATATGCGCAACTGGTCGAATCCATCATCCGCAATCCGATGCTGAACGGCGAAGTCATACGCCTCGACGGCGCGATCCGGATGCCGCCGCGCTGATCGTCTACCCCATTCCCCCAAGCTCCTGACGAACAGGCGCATAAAGATATTGCTTGGAAGCTGATAGAAACGATACGCATGATGCGTGTTGCCGTCGCCAGAAGACAGAAATAGAGGCGGGCAAGGAACGATCGGGGGCATCGGGCGCATCGATGCATAAGCGCGCCCTGCTGGCCCCCGCGCATTACTGGCGCGTTCGGCGTGCCGGTGCAGGAGAAGGGAGAGGGGATAGTGAAAATCGCGATCGTGCGGGAGCAGGCGGAGGGCGAACGCCGGGTCGCCGCCACGCCGGAGACGGTGAAAAAATTCAAGGCGCTGGGCGCGGACGTCGCCATCGAAGCTGGCGCGGGGCTTACCGCCTCGATCGCCGACGCTGATTATGCTGCCGCCGGCGCGACTGTTGCTGATCGCGCCGCCACGGTCGCGGGGGCCGACATTCTGTTGGGCGTGCAGGGGCCATCGCCCGACAGCCTGATAGGTGCCAAGCCGGGCGCGTGGATCGTGGCCGGCCTCAACCCCTTTGGGGATCGCGCGCGCGTCGATGCCTATGCCACGGCGGGCTATGAAGCGCTGGCGATGGAATTCATGCCCCGCATCACCCGCGCGCAGTCGATGGATATTCTCTCCTCGCAATCGAACCTGTCGGGGTACAAGGCTGTGCTCGACGCGGCGGCCGAATATGGCCGCGCCTTTCCGATGATGATGACGGCGGCCGGCACCGTGTCCGCCGCCAAGGTCTTCGTCATGGGCGTGGGCGTTGCGGGGCTTCAGGCCATCGCCACCGCCAAACGGCTGGGCGCGCAGGTCAGCGCCACCGACGTGCGCGCCGCAACCAGGGAGCAGATCGAATCCCTGGGCGCCAAGGCGATTTTCGTCGAAAAGGTCGCGGGGATAGAGGGCGAAGGCAGCGGCGGCTACGCCACCGAAATGTCGGACGATTATAAGGCTGCGCAGGCCGAACTCGTGTCCGGCCATATCGCCAAGCAGGACATCGTCATCACCACCGCGCTGATCCCGGGTCGTCCCGCGCCGCGCCTCATCACCGACGCCCAGATCGCGACGATGAAACCGGGCAGCGTCATTGTCGACCTGGCGGTCGAACAGGGCGGCAATGTCGAAGGCGCGGTGGCTGGCGAAGTGGCCGAACGTCACGGCGTCAAGATCGTCGGCCACCGCAACGTCCCCTCGCGCCTTGCCGCCGACACCTCCGCCCTGTTTGCGCGCAACCTCTATAATTTCCTGTCCGCCTTCTGGGACAAGGAAAGGAACGCGCCGGTGCTGGACGAGGAAATCGGCAATGCCATCCGCCTGACGCAGGGTGGCAAGGTCGTCAACGAACGTTTGCTGGGCTGACGCTCATTTGGGCGCGGCCGGCCATCAGGTCCGGACCGCGTGATACCGCCCTGCCTCGAACAGGGTGAACGGGGAGTAGGAACGATGGACTTCATCTCCATCCTGTCGATTTTCGTGCTGGCATGTTTCGTCGGCTATTATGTGGTCTGGTCGGTGACGCCGGCGCTGCACACGCCGCTGATGGCGGTTACCAACGCCATTTCTTCCGTCATCATCGTCGGCGCGCTGGTCGCATCGGCCGAAGCGGGTAGCGCGGCGGCCAAATATCTGGGGCTGCTCGCGGTCGTCTTTGCCTCGGTCAACATCTTCGGCGGCTTTGCCGTTACCGAACGCATGCTCGCCATGTACAAGAAGAAGGAGCGCAAGTGATGCACGAGCTTGCTCCCGTCTCGCCCTTCGTCGCGCTCGCCTATCTGATTGCGGGCGTCCTCTTCATCCTGGCGCTGCGCGGCCTGTCCAGCCCGGCGACCAGCCGGCGCGGCAACCGCATGGGCATGATCGGCATGGCCATCGCGGTCGTGACGACTCTCTACACCCATGACATTGCCAGCCTGCCGGAAATCATCGGCGCTATCCTGATTGGCGGCGGCATCGGCTTCGTCATCGCTCGCCGTATCGCCATGACCGCCATGCCGCAGCTGGTCGCGGCCTTCCATAGCCTCGTTGGCCTCGCCGCGGTGCTGGTGGGCGCGGCCGCCTATCTCAATCCGGGCGCTTTTGGCATCCTCGACACGCTGACCGGCCAGATCCATCAGGCCAGCCGGGTCGAAATGGGCCTGGGCGTCGCGATCGGCGCAATCACCTTTTCCGGGTCGATCATCGCCTTCCTGAAACTTAACGGCAATATGTCGGGCAAGCCGATCATGCTACCTGCGCGCCACCTCATCAACCTTGGCACGCTGGCGGCGATCCTGGGCCTTGTCGCCTATTTCGTGACCGACCAGAGCCCATGGGTCTTCTGGACCGTGACGGCGCTCAGCTTCGTCATCGGCTTCCTGCTTATCATTCCCATCGGCGGCGCGGACATGCCCGTCGTCGTGTCGATGCTCAACAGCTATTCGGGCTGGGCCGCCGCCGCCATGGGCTTCACGCTGGGCAACAGCGCGATGATCATCACCGGCGCGCTCGTGGGATCGTCGGGCGCGATCCTGAGCTACATCATGTGCAAGGCGATGAACCGCAGCTTCCTCAGCGTCATTGCGGGCGGCTTCGGCGCGGAAAGCGGCGGCGCGTCGGGCGGCGCGGCAGCGGTGGACCGCCCCTACAAGCGCGGCAGCGCGGAGGATGCCGCCTTCCTGATGAGCCAGGCGGACAGCGTCATCATCGTGCCGGGCTATGGCATGGCCGTCAGCCAGGCGCAGCATGCGCTGCGCGAAATGGGTGACATGCTCAAAAAGGCCGGGGTCAGCGTCAAATATGCAATCCACCCGGTCGCGGGCCGCATGCCCGGCCACATGAACGTGCTGCTGGCCGAAGCCAATGTCCCCTATGACGAAGTGTTCGAACTGGAGGATATCAACAGCGAATTCGGTCAGGCCGACGTCGCCTTCGTCATCGGCGCGAACGACGTCACCAACCCAGCGGCCAAGACCGACAAGACATCGCCCATCTACGGCATGCCGATCCTAGACGTCGCCAATGCAAAATCAGTGCTGTTCGTGAAGCGCTCCATGGGCGGCGCAGGCTATGCCGGCGTCGACAATGAAGTCTTCTACATGGACAACACCATGATGCTGCTGGCCGACGCCAAGAAAATGGTGGAGGAAATCGTCAAGTCGCTGGATTGATCGGCGCGTCGCTGGCCGGGGCGGGGGGACTCGATCCGGCCAGCGCCTTGCGCTCCTGCCGCGCGACGACGGCGGTGACGGTCAGGTTGGCGCTGGCGCTGGCGACCGTGCGCGTCATGTCCAGCAGCCGGTCGAACGGCAGGACAAAGCCCACCACCAGCGCCGTCTGTTCAGGCGCCACGCCCACCGCCGACAGCACCGCCGCCAGCATGAACAGCGAAGCGGATGGAATGGGTGCGGTGCCAAAGGCGGCGAGCGACCCGGTGAGCAGCATGATCGCCAGCATCGTCCCGTCCGCCCGCACTCCCAGCGCCTGCAGGCTGAAGACGCTGAGCAGCCCGACATACATCGCCGTCCCATCCTTGCCGATGCTCGCCCCGATCGGCAGCACGGTAGAGGCGACGGCCGGCTCGATTCCCAGATCCTCCTGCGCGACGCGCAGCGCGACCGGCAGCGTCGCGGCCGAGGATGCGGTGGAAAAGGCGACGAGCAGCGGGTCCACCGCCGCGCGAAAGAAGCGCCGGATCGACAATCGTGCGGCCAGCCGGATCAGCGGCAAATGCACCAGCAGGATCTGCGCCGCCACGCCCAGCACGACGCACAGCGCCAGCCAGCCGATATTGGTGAACACCGCAACGCCATTGTCCGCCACCGCCTGCGCGATCAGCGCCAGCACGCCAAAGGGCGTCACCTCCATCACGATCCGCACCAGGTGAAACAGCACGCGGCTCGCTGACTCCAGCACGCCCGCCATCGGCCGTCCGTCCTCGCCCGCCAGGATGACGCCGAACCCGAACAGCATCGCAAAGAAGATGATCGCCAGCATGTCGCCTTCGACCAGCGCTGCAACGATATTGACCGGTACGATGCCGATCAGCTGATCATGCACCGACTTGGCCTCGCCCAGCGCATGGGGCGCTGCCCCACCCAGCGCCGCGCCGCCGCCCGGGTCGATGATGAGGCCCAGCGCCATGCCGATCGACACCGCGCAGGCCGTGGTCGCCGCGAACAGCAGCACCGTGCGGCCGCCCACAGCGCCCAGCCGCCGGGGATCGCCCAAAGCGGTCACGCCCGATGCGATGGACACGAACACGATCGGCACGACCAGCATCCGGATCAGCCGCACGAACAATTCGCCGATGAAAGCGATCCATGGCGCGGCCATTGGCCAGAACAGCCCAATCGCAACGCCCAGGACCAGCCCGCCGACCACTCGCTGCCACAGCGGAATGGCAAACCAGCGGCGCGCTGGCTCCATGGTCAAAGGCCGCCCCAGAAGCCCGGCTGGGCCGGTAACAGATAGCCCTTGTCGCCCGCGAAGCCGCCCGCCCGATCGGTCGCCAGCCATAATGGTCCGTCCAGATCGACGAAGTCGCTCTGCGCCGCGATCGCCCAGGCCGGGGCGATCGATAGTGATGAACAGATCATGCAGCCGGTCATGACGCCCAGTCCGCGCGCCCGCGCCGCTTCCGCCAGCGCCAGGGCGGCGGTCAGCCCGCCGGCCTTGTCCAGCTTGATGTTCACCACGCCATAGCCATCGGGCAAGCTGTCGAGATCGGCTGCGACATGCACGGACTCGTCCGCCGCGATGAGGATGACGGACGCATAGCCGCGCAGCGTATCATCCTCGCCCGCCGGCAATGGCTGTTCCAGCAGGTCGATGCGCAATTCCCGCGCCAGCGCCTGCATGGCCTCGACATGCGCGATGCCCCAACTCTCATTGGGGTCGACGATCATGCGCGGATCGGGCGCGGCGGCCCGCACGGCCCGCAATTGCGCGACCGGATCGCTGGCGTCCACCTTGACCTTGATGAGCGGCACGTCAGCAAGCGCCGCCGCCGCCAGCCCCATCTTGTCCGGCGTGTCGAGCCCGACCGTCATCGCCGTGGCGATCGGCTGCAACGGCGTCGCGATCCCCGTCGCCGCCGCGAAATCCCGCCCTTCAAGCCGCAATTCCAGGTCCCACAGCGCGCAATCCACCGCATTGCGCGCCGCACCCGCCGGGAGGATTTCCAGCAGCCCGCGCCGGTTTACGCCCCCCTCGATCGCGGTGCGCACGGCTTCGATTTCGGCGATGCTGTCCGCGACGCTTTCGCCATAGCGCAAGTAGGGGACGCTTTCACCGCGCCCCTCAATCTCCCCTTGCGCGATCCTCACGGTGACGACGTCGGCCGCCGTCTTGACACCGCGCGATATGCGAAAGGGGGTGGCGAGCGGGAAAGTCTCGCCCGTGACGGTCAATGAACGGGGCATGGAAATCAGATCGTCTCCGTGGCGGCGGCGCGCGCATCCATGGCTAACAGCAAATCGACCACCGCGTCGACACCCATGCGATAGGGGTCGCAGCAGGGCAGGCCCATATTGTCGGCGGTGCGGGCGCACAGGTCCGCCGCCGCGCCTTCGTCCATCGCCGACGTATTGAGCGCGATGCCCACCGCGCGCACATCCGGGTTGGTCAACCGCGCCGCGCGCAGGTTCGCTTCCAGACAGTCGTCCAGCGATGGCGGCTGATAATGGGGCAATCCGCGCATCGTGCGGCGCATCGGATCATGGCACAGCACCAGTGCGTCGGGCTGCGCGCCGTGGATCAGGCCGGTCGACACGCCCGCGAAAGACGGGTGGAACAGCGATCCTTGCCCTTCGATCAGGTCCCAGCCGCCATCATGGCGATCGGGCGAAATCTGCTCGACCGCGCCGGAAATGAAATCGGCCACCACCGCGTCAAGCGGCACGCCGTCGCCCGCGATCAGTATGCCGGTTTGGCCCGTCGCACGGAAATCGGCCTTGACCCCGCGCGCTTGCAAGGCCCGGGTCAGGCACAAGGTCGTATACATTTTGCCGACCGAACAATCGGTGCCGACGGTCAGCAGCCGCTTGCCCGCGCGCCGCTTGCCGGTGCCCACCGGAATATCGGGCCGGGGATCGCGCACATCGTGCAGCGTCCGGCCCAGCCGCGCCGCCGCTTCGACCAGTCGCGGCTCGTCCTTCAACCGCTGGTGCAGGCCTGACGCGATATCCAGCCCGGCCTCCATGGCCGCGAGCGCGTCATCGACCAGATCGCTGCCCAGCCGGCCGCCCGCATTGGCAATGCCCAGCACCAGCGTCCGCGCGCCCGCCGCATGGGCCTGCGCAAAATCCATGCGCGGCAGATTCAGCGTCAGTCCACAATCGTCATGGCGATATTCGCCAACGCAGATGTCGGGCCGGAACACCGCCAGACCCCGCGATGTCTTGATGCCGATCTCGTCATTGCTGTGGCCGAGGTAGAGGAGATAGGGCGTCGCAATCATGGATGGAGGAACCTGCTTGAATATGGGATCGCGACCTTATCGCCCGTCCGTGCCGTTCCCCAATATCCATGGCCGCATAGCCTATAGCCTTTTGCTATAGGCTCTCGATAACCTCCGACAATAGCGTCAGGAATTCCGACGCCGTCCTGGATGGTGGCCGGTTCTGCAAATAGACCGCATTGATGTCGAAGGTGATCGCCGGTTGCAGCGGCCGGTTGGACAGGCCCGGTGATACGCTGGCATGGGCGGTGAAATTGTCCACGATAGCCATGCCCACGCCCGCCCGCACCAGCGCGGCGGCGATATAATAGGTCCGCGCCGACACGACCTCGTTCAACTCGACATCCTGCCGCTTCAGTTCGCTCGATAGGACTCGGCCGATTGGCCCGCTTTGCACCGGACTGATGAATTTATGCTCGCGCAATTCCTCCAGATGCAGCCGGCTGGGCGCGTCGGGCATATCCTCCTCACGATAGAGCACGACCAATTCGCCTTCACCCACGACCTGATGCGCAACCGGGGCCGACAGCGGGACTTCGAAACTGATCGCGATATCGGTTTCGCGCTCGTATAATTTGCGCACCATTTCATCATGATGCAGCGTCTGCAGGTCGAACATGATGTCTTCATGCCCGCGCAGGAACCGCGCGACCGCATCGGGAATGGCACCCAGGCCAAGGGAGGGCAGGGCCGATATCCGCAGCAGCCCGCCGCGGCCATGCCGCATATTCTGCGTCGCCTGCCGCAGCGATCGCACGCGCTCCTGTATGTCGGCCACTTCGTCGAACAAGGTCCGCGCGTCCTGCGTGGGGATCAACCGCCCCTTGGCCCGCTCGAACAGGGGCAGGCCGATGGAGCGTTCGGCATGACGCAGCACCTTGGTCACGGCGGGCTGCGACACGTTAAGCGCACGCGCCGCCGCACTGACCGTGCCGTGCAGATAGACGGCGTGGAAAATCTCGATCTGGCGCAGGTTCATGGGTTCACTTTCTTGGCTGCCGCCTGTCCGTCCGGCGCGACGATCCGGGTGCACCGCCCCGCTATGCCATTTGGTTATGGCGTGTGCAACAGACCCGCTCTGGACGGGTGGGATACAGACGGCCCATGGTGCCGATTTGCGTCGTTCAGTCGAGGACCCTTGCCCATGCCGCTTCTTCCCGCTCGCCGCCGCGTCCGCCAGGCGGCCCGCGCCCTGCTGCTGTCCGGCAGCATCCTGCTTCTTCCTGCAGCCACCGCCGACAAACCCGCCAGCGCATCTGGCGCGGACAACGCTGATGTTCTCATCACCGGTGGCACAATCTATGATGGCGGGACGGGCAAGCCCTATGTCGGTGACATCGCGCTGAAAGGCGACCGGATCGTCTATGTCGGCCGCTCTGCCCCGATGAAGGCGGCGCAGCGGATCGACGCCAAGGGGATGATCGTCGCGCCCGGCTTCATCGACGCCCACACCCATGCCGACGGCTTTTTGCGGTCATCCGATGCGGCGGAGCGGGTCAATCCCGCCTGGCTCGACCAGGGGGTCAGCACGGTGGTGATCGGCGTCGATGGCTATGGCACGCCGGACGTCGGCGACGACGCGGCCAAGATCCAGGCGTCGGGTGTCGGGACCAACTTCATCCCCTTCGTCGGCTTTGGCGCGGTGCGCCAGCGCGTGCTCGGGCAGGACGCCCGCGCACCCAATGCGCAGGAACTGGGCGCCATGAAGAGTCTGGTGGCCAAGGGTATGTGCGAAGGCGCGACCGGTTTTTCCGCCGGCCTCTTCTACGCGCCGCAAAGTTTCGCCAAGACCGACGAGGTGATCGCCGTCGCGCGCGAAGCTGCGATCCGCGGCGGCCTCTACGACACGCATCAGCGCGATGAATCCAGCTATTCCATCGGGCTGCTTGGTTCGGTCCGCGAAGCGATCGAGATTGGCAAGCAAGCGGGCATGCCAGTGCACTTCGCGCATTTAAAGGCGCTGGGCGTGGACGTGCAGGGGGAGGCCCCTGCCGTGATCGCGGAAATCGACGCGGCCCGCAAAGCGGGGCAGAACGTGACCGCCGATCAATATCCCTGGCTCGCCTCCGGCTCCAGCCTTGATGCGTCGCTCTTGCCGCGCTGGGCGGTCGATGGCGGCGGGGACGCGCTGTTGAAGCGGCTGGACGATCCGACGACGCTGGCCCGCATCCGGCAGGAAATGTCCGAAAATATGCGCCGGCGCGGGGGTGCCAAATCCCTGCTGCTGATCGCGCAGGGCTTTCCCTGGACCGGCAAGACGCTGGAGGAGGTCGCGACGCAGTGGCAGCTCGATCCCAGGGACGCGGCGCTGCGCATCATCCGCCAGAGCATAGAAAAGGATAAGGGTCGGGGCACTGCGGTTGCGTCATTCAACATGGCGCAGGCCGATGTCGATCTGTTGATGCGCCAGCCTTGGATAGTGACATCGTCCGACGGTTCGAACGGCCATCCCCGCATGTTCGCAACCTTCCCGGAAAAATATGTTCGCTATGTGCGGGAGCGCAAGGTGATCGACCTAGGCACCTTCGTGCGGCAATCGACCGGGCGCACGGCCGACATTTATAACATCGACCATCGCGGTTACCTGCGGCCGGGCTATTATGCCGATGTCGTGGTGATCGATCCTGCGCGCTATGCGCCCCGCGCCGACTATATGCACCCGCGCGAACTCAGCGTCGGCGTCGCCAAATTGTTCGTTAATGGCACGCTCGCCGTGAGTGACAGCCAGACGACCGGCGCCACACCCGGCCGCGCGCTGCTCCGCCCCACGCCGGCCCACTGTCCGCCGGCGTGAGACTATCCTATAGTTAGGTAGCTAACTAATCATTTGGTCATGGCGCGCAGTTGTCGCTATCCCTGTCGCGTTTACCGATGCCGGGCAAAGAGAAAGGGCGAGGAACCGGTGGTTCCCCGCCCTTTTCTCTTTGAACTCTGATGCTCTTAATTGGTCTTGAACCGTACCCCGATGCGGAAGGCCCGGCCCAGCAGGTCGCTATAGGTCGAATTGGCCGACAGCCCCGTTTCGGGCAGCAGGATCGGGTTGGTATCAAACAGGTTGGTGACGTTCAGGAAGAACTGCCCGTCCGCGCCGCCGACATTGATCTTCGCCGTGAAATTGAGGTCGGTATAGAATGTCCCGTCGATATGATTGCTGTTGATCGTCGGGTTGGTCGCCGTGCTGGTCGGGCAGTTGGTGGTGCACACGATATAGGTGTTGTTGTAGGTGCCCGAACTCACCCCGCGCCCGACCGCCGTGACCGAATAGGTTGGCGTGTCGAATGTCGCCGACATGCGGAAGATCCAGTCCGGCGTGCTCGACTGCCCGCTATTCTGGCCAACGGTGTCGACCGGCACGGAAATGCCGTTGTCGACGGTATTTTCCAGATAGTTGGTTGCTGTCCCGCGCAGCGTCAGGTTGCTCGAACTGCCGTTGAAGATATTGTCGAGCGGCACGCGATAGCTCGCTTCATAGTCGATCCCGCGCACCTTCACCCGGGCGAAGTTGAAGGGGCTTGCCGACACGAAATAGTCGCGTACCCCTTCGGGGTCGGGCACGATCGCCGCGCAGAAGCTCTGGAAGCCTTCGGTGCAGCGCTGGGCGATGTCGTCGGCGTAGAACTGGCTGATCGCATCCGACACCTTGGTACGGAACCAGTCGACCGAGAAGGAGAAGCCGGGCAGGAAGCGCGGCTGGAGCACCGCGCCCAACGTCAGCGTGTCGGCCTTTTCCGGGTCGAGGTTCAGATTGCCCGTGGTCAGTTCGCGGAATGTCGCGCCGGCATATTGCCCCACCGCCGTATTGGTGGCGAAGGTGTTGGTGCGCGACGTGCCCGACTGGAACAGTTCGTTGAGGTTGGGTGCGCGAATGTCGCGCGACCTTGTGCCGCGCAGGCGGATATCCTCGATCGGCTGCCAGGTCAGGCCCGCCTTCCACGTGGTCACATAACCCGACGTCGAATAGTCGGTCGCGCGCACCGCGCCATTGAATTCCGCGCCCAGGCCAAGCGGGATCAGCGTTTCCAGATAGGCTTCCTTGACATTGTAGCTGCCGAAGGTCGGACGGAAATTGCCAACCGACCAGCCGGAGCTGAACTCGGGCGGGACGAATCCTGACACTTCTTCCTTGCGATATTCGCCGCCCACCGCGACGCTCACATCGCCGGCCCAGGTGGCGAACGGCGTGACCGACAGGTTGGCGCCCGCGACCGTCTGCTTGAACCGCTGGTTGCGATAGGGATCGCCCATGATCCAGTCGACCGCCGCCGGATTGGCGACACCGATGCCCAGGCGATTGAGCGGGATGCAGCCATTGCCCGGATCCGTGAGCGTCGAGCGGCAGACGATCGAGCCATCGGGGGCGAACACCGCGTCGGTGGCCAGGCCCAGCCGCGCCGTATTCATGATGTCGCGCAGCTGCTCATGCGTGTCGGTCTGCCCATATTGGGCATAGACATCCCACACGGCCTTGTTGCCGAATGCCGCAAACTCACCGCCCGCGCCCAGCGCATAACGCTGCACTTCGCGGGTGCTGTTATTCTTGCGATAGGGCAGGTCGGCCGCCGACGTGCCCAGCGAAACCGACGTCACGCCGGCCAGGGCTGCTGGCCCAAGCGCCTGGATCAGATAGGCGTTGTCCGACTGCAAGGTGAAGGTCGCGGCCTGCGGCCCCGCATTGAACAGCGTCTTGTTCCAGTTGTAGGACGCTTCGGCAAACACTTCGATCCAGTCGGCCAGCTCGTAGCTCAGCCGACCATAGACGCCGCGACGATCGTCGGTCGCGTCGAGCCCGATGCGGCGCGACGTGTCGTTGATCTGCCAGTCGCCGCCCACCGTCTGGCTGCTGTCGGTGATGCTGCCGAACTGATATTGCTGGGCTACGCCGCCTTGCGCGAAATAGGTGCCGCGCAGGGCGGTGGTCCCGCCGACCTGCGACCGGATGATGCTGCCGGGGGTTGAGTTCCAGGTGCCCGCGCCGCGCACGACGATGTTCGCGGGCTGCCCGTTGTCGGCTGTATAATCGGGGTTGGACAAGGTCCGGTAGCCAATCTGGTTCCACCCGCGATCAACCTCGAAAATGCCGTCCTTGTGCGCATATTCGCCCGCGACCAGGATATGTCCGCGACCATCGGCGAAATCCATGCCCCCCGCGCCGGAGAAGCTGTAGTTGAACCCGTCGCCCCGGTCGGTAATGCCGACATCGGCATTGACCTTGAACCCGGTATATTTCTTGTCGAGCACATAGTTGACCACGCCGGCAACAGCGTCCGACCCATAAGCGGCCGATGCGCCGCCGGTCACGATCTCGACATTCTTCACCAACGCCTGCGGGAAAGTGTTGATGTCGACCAGGCCAGTGATCGTGGAGCCGACCGAACGGCGACCATCGAGCAGCACCAGCGTGCGGACTTCACCCAGGTTGCGCAGGTTCATCGTGTTGATGCCCGCCAGGCCCGAGCTGATCGCAAGGCGCGAGTTGGCGGGGCGGGTGCTGCCGGCAAGCGCGGGAATCTGGTTGATGAAGTCGGCGAGGTTGTTCGTCGGCGACTGGTTCAGTATTTCCTGCTGCGTGACGACCGTCAGCGGTGTCGGCGACTGGAAACCGTCGCGTGCGATGCGCGTCCCTGTCACAATGATCTGATCCGCCGTTCCGGCCGCCGCGCTTTCCTGCGGCGCACCCGCATCCTGAGCGAGCGACGGAGCCGCATGGACCAGGGCGATGGCGGTCATCGCCAGCCCCAGACCGTGCCGGTGGCCGATCGGCCGGCGAACTGTTCCGAAATCACCCATATAAACCCCCTCTATCAGGGAGGGGCTGCACGCGGTTGCGGCGTGCGCAGCGTCAGAGCGCCGTCTTGCCCGACCCATTCTTACGATGACGACGGCGCAGCAAGGCGCTGTCCGCTTGCCGCCGCCGAGGCGCCGCGCCCCGCCGCCGACTGGCGGCCATGACCGGTTCCATGACATGAAGGTTACAGGCCGGTCGCGGCTGGTCAATAGTTTTGGTATTACTTTGATCGCATAAAGGTATAGCCAGGCGGAATGGCGGGTTGCCGAGCGACTGAAGCGTTAAGCTGGATAGCCCCAAGTTATGGGTAGCAGGTGGGTTGCTATAGCCCGGGGCGGCATTCCTGCGATAGGTTTCATGAGCTTCGCGCTCGGTATTTCAGACGAATAAGGGAAAGGGAGGCTGTATTGATTCAGCGTCGTGCATTTTTGTTGGCCACCGCAGCCGCTCTCACTGTGCCAGTTGTTTCTGCTTGGGGAGAACCGCTGGTAAAGGGCCGGTCTACCCGTGTGCGATTGACCGGAGCGCGCGCGCCCATCGACATTGTCGAGGATGAACTGGGCGTTCCCCATGTACGCGCCGGCTCGCTGCACGATGCTTATTTCGGTCAGGGTTATCTCGTCGCGCGCGATCGGCTGTTCCAGATCGATATCGATCATCGGCGTGACATGGGACGCATGGCCGAAGCCTTTGGCAAAGCCTTCGTCGCTGCGGACAAGGCGGCGCGCCTGTTTCACTATCGCGGTGACATCGACGCCGAACTCGCCGATTTGCCGCCGGGCGTGCTGGAATGCGCTGAAGGCTATGTCGCCGGTGTCAACGCGCGCATCGCGGAACTGGAGGCCGACCCGGCGCAGATGCCGTTGGAATATGGCATATTGGGCATCAACCCGATGCGGTGGGATGTGCGCGATCTTGTCCGCGCCCGGGGCATCGGCATGGGCGATGCCGATGATGAGGTGCGCCGCGCCCAGATGCAGGCGCAGGGCGTGCTGGACGCGGATCAGTTGATGGCGCCGCTGCGGCCCGCCTGGTCCTATACGGTGCCCGAGGGGCTCGACTGCGCGGCGGTCAGCGAAGCGGACCTAGGCATATTGCTGCCGTCGGCGCGGCCGGTGCCGTTCGACGCGATTCAGGAAGCCGCTCTCGATCCGGCCGAACGCCGGGCCGATCGCTTCGCGCAGGGCAGCAATGCCTGGACCATCGCGCCGTCGCGCAGCGCCACCGGCAGGCCGATCCTGGCCAATGACCCGCATCTGGGCATTGGCGGGTTCAGCCCGCGGCATATGGTGCATCTGACCGCGCCGGGCCTTGACGTTATCGGCGGCGGCGCGCCTGGCCTACCCGGCATCATGCAGGGGCATACGGACCGTTTCGCCTTCGGCCGCACCAATTTTCATATCGACCAAACCGACCTGTTCATCCTGCGCACCGCCAAGGAAGACCCCAATCTCTATTGGCACAAGGGCGAATGGAAGCGGTTCGAGACCTTTGAGGACGAGATCAGCGTCAAGGATGCTCCGCCGCAGCGAGTCACGCAGCGTTATGCCCAGGGCCGGCCGATTGTCGCGCAGGATCCCGAACGCCAGCGCGCCAGTGCCTTTGCGACCGTGTCGATGCTGCCCGGCGGCAATATGCGCTTTGCTATCATCGCTATCAATCTGGCGAAGGACTGGACCAGCCTGCGCCGGGCGTTTCGCATCCATACCTCGCCCACCAATTTCCATTATGCCGATATTGATGGGAATACCGGGTGGCAGACCATCGGCTATACGCCGATCCGGCCCAAGCATGACGGCCTTTTCCCAGCGCCCGGCGACGGCGATTATGACTGGACAGGCATCCTGCCGGTGGAGGAGATGCCCCATGTTCACAATCCGAAGGAAGGATGGTTCGCGTCGGCCAACCAGATGAACATCCCGACTGATTATCCCTATGACAAGAAGATCATCAGCTTCAACTGGAGCGATCCGTTTCGGTATAACCGCATTTCCGAAGTGCTGAACGCGCAGCCGCGGCACAGCGTCGCCGACAGCGTCGCGCTGCAACATGATGTTCAGTCGCTGCCGGCCCGGTCGCTGATCGCGCTGATCCCGGCCAAGCTGTCCCCCGATGCCGCAAAGGCCGCCGGGCTGTTGCGCCGGTGGGATTGCGGGATCGAGGCGGATAGCGCGGCGGCGCTGCTGTATGAAATGGTGATGCCGCAATTGTTGAGCGATTTCCGTGACGCGGTGGTGCCAGCGGCCGCCAAAGCCTTCATTCCCTCGGTCAACCTGTTCGAAATGCTGACCCTGTTGGCCAAGCCGGACAAACGGCTGGGCACCGACCCCGCTGCGGCGCGCGATGCCCTGATCGACGGGGCGTTGGCGGCCGGGTGGAAGAAGGCACAGGCACAGGCGGGGGGCGACCCGGCAGCATGGCGCTGGGGCGACTTGCACCGGGTCAAGATCACGCATCCGCTGGCGTCGTCGCTGCCGGCGATCGCGGCGGCGTTTCCACCGATCGAGGGTGGCCGTTCGGGCGGCGACAGCTACACGCCCATGGCGCGCGGATTCAATGCCAAACGGGGTTATCAGGTGTCGCACGGCGCCAGCTACCTGCTGGTCGCAGACGTAGGAGCCTGGGACAATAGCCGCTTCCTCCTTCTTCCCGGCCAGTCTGCCGATCCCCGCTCGCCGCGCTATCGCGATTTCTATCCGCGCTGGCTGGCGGGACAGATGCAACCGCTCTGGTTCAGCCGGGAGGCGGTGGAGCGCCATGCCGTGGCGCGCACGCTGGTAACACCCGGCTGATCGTTACATCGCATCGGCAAGAGCGACGAGCGCCCGGTCCACCGCGGCGCTCGCCTGCGCATCGGTGCCGTCGGGCATGTCGTTGGCGAGGGCGGAGAAGACCAGGGTACGGCCGCTCCTGGTGATGAAATAGCCCGACAGGGCGCGCGATGCGTTGAGCGAGCCGGTCTTGGCGAAAAGCTTGCCCTCGAGCACGGTGCCCTTGAAACGGTTCCGCAAAGTGCCGTCCTGCCCTGCAATTGGTAGCGTGTCCCGCCATGCGGCGCCCCAGGGCTGTCGCGCGATCCAGGCCAGCAGGGTGACGGCCGCCCGCGGGCTGACGCGATTATAGGAAGACATGCCCGATCCATCAGCGAAGCTGTAGCTGGCCTTGTTCACGCCCGCCTGGCCCATAAGCCGGTCGAGCGCCGCCTGCCCATCGGCGATGGAGCCGCTGCCCTGCGCACGCGCGACGCGGCGCAGCATCAGGTCGGCATGGAGATTCTGGCTCTGTTTGTTGATGATGCGCATGTCATCGGCCAGCGGGAGTGCTGGCAATTGCGCGAGCAACGATGCTGCGGGCGGGCGGGCGGCAGGCGCGCCGCCCCGGATTGCGGGATTGTCGGCGGGGCTGAGCGGCCGATGGCGGGTGCGTATGTCGCCGGTGACGGTTACGCCCCGCGCGACCAGCAAGTCGCGCAGCCGCCATGCCGCATAATGCGCGGGGTCGTCGACGCTGAAATGCAGCGTTTCGGGTGATGCATCGACGCCGATGGTGCCCGTCAGCCGGACTAGCCGGCCATTGGGCGCGCGGTCCGCGACGATCGCCTCGCCCTTACCCGGCACCGTGACGATGCGGTTGTCGATGGTGTAATAGCCCGGCGCCTGCACCGTCGGCGGCGCGCCGATCGTGCCGGGGGCGATCGTTGCTGTCAGGTGATTATCGTCCAGCGTCAGCGCGGAAATGCCGGTGCCGTAGCGGGACTGGATATTGTTCCAGCTCATGCCGGGTCCCCACCGTTCATCCGGATACCAGCTGTCATCACCGACCACATCGCGCACGCGCCGGGTGCGGGCGGCAATGGCGTCGGCCAGCGTTGCAAGGCAATCGACCGTGCAATCGGGTGCGCTGGAAAGGCGCGCGTCGCCGCGTCCCTCCAATATGACGTCCCCCTGGTCGATCCGCACGCCCGTGCCCTGCGCTGCCCGGTCGAGCGCCGGCAGGTCGGCATAAGCGGTGGCGGTGGTGAAGATCTTGGTGTTGGAGGCGGGAATGAAGCGTTCATCAGGCGCAATGGCGAGCACGGGCGCGCCATCGAGGGTTGCGACCAGCAGGCCGTATCGCGTTCCCCCGGGCCCCTGCTCCAGCTGCTGTTCGATTCCGGCCAGCAGGGGTGGTGGCGCGTTCTGCGCGGCGGCGCCGGCGAGTGGCAGGACGAGGGCGACGAGGGGAAGAAGGATGCGCATGAACCCGATCCTAGACCGCAACCAGACCGGTTGAACAGACGCAGGCGCGGTCCAATCCATAACCTTCGGCAATGCCCTTGGCACCAGAAATCCATTCCGAGTGAGTCGCCTCTTCCGGCACCGAAGTTCACAGTGTCGCCGGCCTTTTCCGGTACGAAACGACCATTTGGCGACAGGAACGCGACCGCGAAGCGACCACGAAGCGACACGGGAGACCGTGGGAAGAGCTTATGGGTGCGAAGAAAGCGGCAGTGGGGTCCATTTCACAGGGTAAATCAGACAAAATCCAACTTTGACAGGGAAATAGGCGGGTCGGCATTGCGTGAACGGCCGACACTGTGATTGTTCGCAGGAGGTATAGGATCGTGGAGGTAGGACAATTTACCGTAAGGTATTGCCTTCGCAGAAAGCAAGGCCATGGCAGCGGTGACATCCATCAACTCGATGATGCCCTGAAAGGGCGTGCCCGGCAGTTGGCGGAAGTCCGTCGACGCAGTTCGCACTGGATCATGCGGGAAGCCATCGCGCAATATGTCGAGCGCGAGGAGAAGCGGGAGGCCTTGTGACAGGATGCCATCCGCGCCTGGGAAGAGTATCGTCGGACCGGCCTGCATCTGTCTCATGAGGAAGCCGATGCTTGGTTGGCGAAGCTGGAAGCTGGCGAGGATTTCGGGCCGCCGGCGTGCCACGGCTGATCGATTACGGTAATAGCAGTTATGTCCCCCTATATCGCGTCGATAGGGAGACGGTCGCGATATTCGCTGTTCGCCATCAGAAGAAAGCCGGTTACGGCCAGACGTCCTAGTCGGTAAGAGCGGTCAGTCAGGCGAGTGCCTGCGCCATCATTCCTGATGCCATGCCCTGATCAGCGCATCTCCCACGGCGGGGCGCAGGGTGAAGATACCGCTATCGGCGTGGCGAGAGGGGTGGACGCGGTTGGTCAGGAGGGTCCAGGCGAGGCCGCGATCGAAGTCGATCCACAAGCCGGTGCCCGTGAAGCCGGTATGGCCGATCGTCTCCGCAGAGCAGGCGTCGCCGCCCGACCAGCCCGGAAAAGCGCGTTCCCAGCCGCAGGTGCGGTGTCCTTCCTGTGCGGTGCGAACCTGCGCCATCATCTTGGTCGACAGGATCGACCCGTCGAGCATGGCGCGCGCGAAGGCCAGCACGCCATCGACCGTGCCGAACAATCCGGCATGACCAGGCGCCCCGCCCAGCGCGTAAGCGTTTTCGTCATGGACTTCGCCCTTCAGCACCCGGCTGCGCCAGCTGCACGCTTCGGTGGCAACGGCGGGGCCGGGCGGCGGGCCGAAGGAGAGGCCTTCGCCCAGCGGCCAGTCCGACAGCGGCGCGCCGGTGATGCGTTCGATCGCGATGCCGAGCAGGATGAAGTTGATGTCGGAGTACACGGCCGGTCCATGGCGCCATTCGCGTTGGAGCACGAAAGCGCGCAGGCGGGCGGGATCGTCGCCATAAGTATAGATCGGCTCGACAGCCGGCAGGAAAGTGCGATGGGCGAGGCAGTCGCGAAAGGTTAGGCGGCGCTCCGCCGCATGGGCGACATCATATTGGCGCAGGTCGGGAATGGCGTCGGTGAGGGGGCGGTCCAGATCAAGCCGGCCCTGCTCCGCCAATGTGAGGATCATCGTCGTGGTCGCGATCACTTTCGACACCGAGGCGAGGTCGAACCAATGGTCGCGGGTCAGGGCTTCGCGATCCGGCACGATCGCGGCCGATCCGGTGATCCGCACGGCGGTGCGCCCGTCGGCAGTGACGAGGCCAAGCGCCGCGCCGGGGATGCGGCCGTCCGCCACGGCCTGAGCGGCGGGCGCGAAGGCGGCGTCACAATATTGTTCGATCATTGTCATGGGCCTCAGGCAGTGCGCGCGCGCGCCCGCATTACGAAGGGCAGGAAGAAGATGGCGGCAAAGCTGAGCGCGCCCGACAGGATGAAGAAGCCGTCATAGCCGATCTGTTTCTGGATGGCGCCCGCCGCGCCGCCAATGAGGCGGGGCAGCAGGAAGGCGAAGCCTGACAGGAAGGCATATTGCGTGCCCGGATAGCGCGGGCTGACCAGCATGGAGAGATAGACGACGAACACCGCCCCCTCCAGGCCATGGCCGAACTGATCGACGCCAGCCGCGACATAGAGGACGAAGGCCGAGGGTTCGGCATACCAGAGCCAGACGAACACCCAGTTACCAATCGCCGATGCACAGGCCCCGATGATGAGCGCGACGGTCATCGGCAGGCGCGCGGCGCACAAGCCGCCCACCGCCACGCCCGCCATCGAACAGGTCAGCGCGACGAGCCCATCGGCCATGCTGATCTGTTCCAGACTGTAGCCCGCAGCATTCCAGAGCGGGTGCGACAGGGTGAGGGTCAGCACGTCGCCCATGCGATAGAAGGAAACGAAGGCGAGAACCGGCAGCACCGCATAGCCATAACGCCAGAAAATTTCGACATAAGGCGCAATGAAGCCAGGCATTTTCGCCGGCGCGCCGGCGGGCAGGCGGCGGATGCGCGGCAGAGCGATGGCGAGCGCGACAAAGGGAAGCAGCGCCACCGCCAAAACGATGGGCGTGACATTGGTTTCTGCCGAAAAGCCCGCGCCCTGGACCGCAGACAGCACGCCCCATCCTATGACCGCCGTGGCGATGCCGGTGCCGGTGAGGATCAGGAGCGCGAACAGCGTACCGCCGATGAGCGCGCCGGCCCGGCCGCGCGCGCCATCCTCTTCCGGGCGCATCGCCGCGAGAATGGGGAACGGAAGAAAGGCGGCGGCAGCGATGACGAGATAGGCCCAGGTCCAGTCCGCCCAGGCGGCGACCAGCACCGCACCGCTGCCCGCCGCGACCATGGCGCTGCGATAGCCCCACAGGTTCGCCGCGACGATCGGTCCCTGTTGCGCCTGCGTCGGCGCAAGCTCGATGCGCCAGCCATCGGCGGCGACCTCCAGCGTGGTGGTCCAGAAAGCGAGCAGGATGGCGAAGAGGGCGGTGAGTGGCAGGCTCTGGTCGCTGGAGGTGAAGGCCATGGCGACCATCGAAAGAAAAATGCCGAGCTGCGACAGCATGATCCAGCCGCGCCGCCGGCCCCAGAAGCGGGAGAAGCCTGGGACGCTGTAGCGATCAAGCAGCGGCGCCCAGACGAATTTGAAGGTCGGCAGCAGCGCGATCCACGCGAAGAAGCCGATGATGACGATGTCGATGCCATGGCGGGCAAGCCGCAGCGTCAGCACCGCGTTGAACATATAGAAGGGGAGGCCCGCGGAAAAGCCGAGCAGCAGATACAGGCCGAGCGTGCGCATCGGGGGCCGTGGGGCATCGTGCGATGATGCTGGCGCGGGTGCGGATTGGGCCGTGGCGGGCGCGCTCATCCGTCGATCTCCTTGAGTTCAGTCACGAAGTCATAGCGGTCGCCGCGATAGACGGAGCGGGTGAATTCCACCACGCGGCCGCCGGGAATGCGGGTGAGGCGTTCGATGCGCAGCACTTCGCTATTCTGGCGGACGCTGAGCAAGCCCGCTTCGGTCGGGGTGGCGAGCGAGGCGCGCACCCGCTGCGTGCCCGATGTCGGGCGAAAGCCGCTGCGGCCCATGGCTTCGTAGAGAGAATCGCCGATGGTCGACAGGTCGGGCAGGCAATCGGCGGGCACGACGGCATGTTCGATTGCGAGCGGTTCGCCACCAGACAGGCGCACGCGGCCTAGGCGGGCGACGCGGGCCGACAGGGAAAGGGCGAGCGCGGCGGCTTCCTCCTCGGTCGGCTGGGCGTAATTTTTCATCATCCAGATGACTCCGGGATCCTCGCCGCGCGACCGGGCGTCATGGGTGAAGCTGGAGAGGACGGAGGCGGGCGCCTCGATCCGGCGGGCGACGAAGGTGCCCGAGCCCTGTTTGCGGAACAGCACGCCTTCCTCGATCAGCTGCTCGATCGCCTTGCGCACGGTGACCCGCGAGATGCCCGCCATTTCGCTGAGGTCGCGTTCGGAGGGCAGGGCATTGCCCGGGCTGATGCCGCCGCTGTCGATATGGTCGCGCAGGTTGCGCGCCAGTTGCAGATAGAGGGGCGTTCCATCGTCGCTGCGCGCCACCAACTTGTCTCGCATCGCTTATGCCCCCCCTTGCGCCGCTCCGATCGCGTCGGCCAGATTGTCGCCATGCGCCGCCAGCAGGCTTTCGGCGGCCTGGCGGTCTAGCCCCCTGGCAATCAGCACCGCCAGCTTGATGTCCTGTCCGGCCATGTCGAGCGCCTGCGCGGCGGTGGCCTGGTCGACCTGCGCGATGTCGCATATCATCGCTTCGCCACGCTTGCGCAGCTTCGCGTTGGATATGCGCATATTGACCATGCGGCCCCGATATACGAGGCCCATGCGCAGCATGATGGCAGTCGATAGGATGTTGAGCACCGCCTTTTGCGCCGTGCCCGCTTTCATGCGGGTCGATCCGGCGATGATTTCGGTCCCGGTTTCGGCGAGGATGCCATGGTCGGCGGCTTCCAGAAGCAGGGTGGCGCCATTGTTGGCGACGCCGACGGTGAGCGCGCCGGCTTCGCGCGCGGCGGCGATGGCGGCGCAGGTGAAGGGGGTTCGGCCGCTGGCGGCGACGCCGATCACGACATCATGCGGTCCGATATGCGAGGCTGCGACGGCGGCGCGGGCGGCGCCGGCGTC